>DASSQC010000314.1:0-2318 GCA_035702705.1 Burkholderiaceae bacterium
GTTGGTGCGGGCCACGGCATCGAACAGCGCGGCCATGTAGTCATGCGGCTCGATCTGGATGGTGTGCTCGTTGAAGCGCAGGCCCAGCGAACCCTCGACGACCTTGCGCGAGAACGCCTCCCAGTCCACCTCGGGGTAGGCGATCATGTGCGCGTTGTAGTTGCCCACCGCGCCGTTCATCTTCGCAAGCAGCTCCACGCCGGCAATCTGCACGCGGGCCCGCTCGAGACGCGCCACCACGTTGGCAAACTCCTTGCCCAGGGTGGTGGGGCTGGCCGTCTGCCCATGGGTACGCGAGAGCATCGGCACGGCCGCATTGGCATGCGCAATGTCGCGCAGCTGCTGCACGACCTTGTCCAGTCGGGCCAGCAGCAGATCGCGCGCGCCCTTGAGCATCAGCGCATGGCTGGTGTTGTTGATGTCTTCGCTCGTGCATGCGAAGTGGAAGAACTCCGCATAGGGCAGCACGGCCGGGCGCGCCTTGACCTGCTCCTTGAGCCAGTACTCCACCGCCTTCACGTCGTGATTGGTGATGGACTCGATCTTCTTGATCGCGGCGCTGTCGCGAGCCGCAAAGCTGTCGCCCAGGGCGCTGAGCCAGGCGCGGTCGTCGGCCGCCAAGGGCGGGAACTCCGGCAGCCCGGCATCGGACAGCGCGATGAACCAGGCGATCTCCACGCGCACGCGCTGCTTCATGAGTGCGTGCTCACTGAGCCAGTCGCGCAGACCGGAGACCTTGCCGGCATAACGCCCGTCGAGCGGAGACAGGGCGAGCAGTTCCGTGAAATCCTGGGCCTGCACCTCGTGTGCGGCGTTGCTTTGTGTCATGAGAGCTCCCTAGCAGCGCTGCATTTTAGTGAGTCGCCCCGCATGCACCCCGTTCTCGCGCGACGCGCGGGTTCGGCACGAAAACGCCTTTGATACACTCGATTGCACCTGTAGGGCCTCTGCAAGGAGGCCATCCGCAGGCCTCCTCGAGGGTGTGCAAAGCACCCCATTCCGCCCGAAAAACAGCGCAAGAACAGCAACAGGCACCATGAAGCTCATCGGTTCACTGACCAGCCCCTACGTACGCAAGGTGCGAATCGTGATGGCGGAGAAAAAGCTCGACTACCGCTTCGAACTCGAGGACGTCTGGGCGGCCGACTCCAAGATCACCACCGCCAATCCGCTGGCCAAGGTGCCCTGCCTGATCATGGAAGACGGCGGCGCGGTGTTCGACAGCCGCGTGATCGTCGAGTACGTGGACACGCTTTCACCGGTCGGCAAGCTGATTCCGGGCACAGGTCGCGAGCGCGCCGAGGTCAAGACCTGGGAAGCGCTGGCCGATGGCATCTGCGACGCCGCCATTCTGGTGCGCCTGGAGAAGACAGGTGCATTCCGCAAGGACAGCGAACGCTGCCAGGCCTGGATCGACCGCCAGATGGCCAAGGTGACCGAAGGTCTGCGCGCCGCATCGGCCGCGCTCGATGAGCGCACCTGGTGCGTGGGCAATACCTGCACCCTGGCTGACATCTCGCTCGGAGTCGCGCTGGGCTACCTGGATTTCCGCTTCCCCGAAATCGCCTGGAAGACCGAATACCCCAATCTCGCCGCACATGCCGAGAAGCTGAACAAGCGGCCGAGCTTCATCGACACCGCGCCGCCCCAGGGCTGAGTCTGCGGCGCGCGATGGCCGTCGAGCCTGCCCGCCCGACTGCGCACGGGCGCAGTCGCGCAGACATCATTGATGCCCTGCGGATCTGGGCACTGCTCGGCGTGTTCGTCGTGAACTTCGTCTCCTACCCGGGCACGCCGATGGGCACACCGATCGGCACGCCGAATCCGGCCGACTCGACCTTCGCCCTCGGCATCCATGCCTTCATCGCCGCGACGTTCCAGGGCAAGTCCTATCCGCTGCTGATGTTCCTGTTCGGCTACAGCTTTGCGCTGTCGATGCGCTCGATGCGTGGCACGCAATCGCTGGTCGAGGCGCTCGCGCATCGGAAGGGCCGCATGCTGGTGCTGCTGGGGCTGGGCATGGCGCATGGTCTGCTGGTGTACATGGGAGACATCCTGACCGCCTACGCCATCTGCGGCCTCATCCTGCTGCGCTTTGCCCGCCGGTCCACGCGCGAGCTGCTGCGCACGCTCAAGGTGCTGCTGGCCCTCTGGGCGGTGTCCTTCGTCCTGATCCAACTCGCATCCAGCGCCTTCATCTTCAGCCAGCTCGGCGAGCCCGTCGTCGCCCCGGATCCGGCCTTGAGCTTTGCCGGCGTCGGCAGCTGGGCCGCCTTCCTGGGCCTGAACAGCCTGACCTATGTGCAGAACACCGTCTT
>DASSQC010000315.1:0-7384 GCA_035702705.1 Burkholderiaceae bacterium
CGTCGTTCGCCCGGCGGCGAGCCATGCTCGCCGAAACCCCGGGCTCACCGCATCTTGTAGCCCAGCTTTTCGAGCTGCCGGTAGATCCACCACTGCTGCGCAATCGAGAGCACGTTGTTCACGATGTAGTACAGCACCAGGCCGCTGGGGAAGAACAGGAACATCACGGCGAACACGGCCTGCATGATCATCAGGATGCGCGCCTGCATCGGGTCCGGCGGCGTGGGGTTGAGCTTGAACTGGGCCCACATGGTCACGGCCAGCACGATGGGCAGGATGTACCAGGGGTCGGGCGTGGAGAGGTCCTTGACCCAGCCCAGCCAGGGCGCGTGGCGCATCTCGACGCTGCCCAGCAGCACCCAGTACAGGGCCAGGAACACCGGGATGGTGATCAGGATGGGCAGGCAGCCGCCCAGGGGGTTGATCTTCTCGGTCTTGTAGAGCTCCATCATGGCCTGATTGAGCTTCATCTTGTCGTCGCCGTACTTCTCGCGCAGGGCCATCATGCGCGGGGTGACCTGCTTCATCTTGGCCATGCTCTTGTAGGCGCTGGCCATGGGCAGATAGAAGATCGCCTTGATGATGATGGTCAGGAAGATGATGGCCCAGCCCCAGTTGCCCAGCACGCTGTGCAGCCACATCAGCAGGTAGTACATGGGCTTGGCGATCACGGTCAGCCAGCTGTAGTCCACCACCAGGTCCAGACCCGGGGCGACGGTCTTGAGCATCTGCTGGTCCTGCGGGCCGATCAGCAGCACGGCCTCCTGCTCGGCCTTGCCGGCCGGGGCGATGGGCTGCGCAAAGTTGGCGATGTAGCGCACGCGGTAGCCCAGGCCGTTGGGGTCCAGATCGGTCTGATAGACGCGCGCCAGACCAGCCGGCGGCACCCAGGCCGACACGAAGTAGTGCTGGATCATGGCCACCCAGCCGTTGTTGCCGTCCTTGCTGTGCTTGGCCTTGCCCTTGGCGATGTCCTCGAAGGGCACCTTCTGGAACTTGTCGGCTTCGGTGTAGAGCGCCGGGCCCGTGAAGGTGTGGATGAAGTAGTCGTTGATGCCGGCGGAGACCTTCTCGCCATGGCGGCGCAGCTGGCCGTACACGGCAGGCTGCACGGCCTCGGCGCGCAGGTTTTCCACGGTGAAGCGCTGCTTGATGCTGTAGCTGCCGGGCTCCAGGGTGTAGGTGCGCGTCAGGCGCAGGCCGCCCTGCTCGGCCGTGAGGCTCAGCACGCCGGCTGGCGTCCCGGGCACGACAGTGAAGCCGGTCAGGTGATTCGGCACGTCGCTGCCGGTGAGCAGCAGGCCGCTCTCGGCCACATACGGCCGGCCGGCTTCGTTGGACAGCAGCACCAGGTTGCCGGCGTTGGTGCCATCGGCCTTGTGCTTGAGCAGCTCGGCGCGCTCGATCACGCCGCCGCGGGTGTTGACCGACAGCTTGAGCACGTCGTTGGCCAAGGTGAGCACTTCACTCTTGAACTCGGGCGCGGCTGCGGCTACCGGTGCAGCGCCAGGCGTCGCGGCATTGGCCGCGGTGGCCACGGCCGGCTGCGTCAGGCCGACGCCGGGCGCAGCCGGGGGCGTGCCGGCCTTGGCCTGCTGGGTCTGCTGCGGCTGCGGGCCGAACATCGAGGGTTGGCCGGTGTACTTGAGCCAGGCGTCCCACAGGAAGATCAGGGAGAAGCCGAAGATCGCCCACAGAATGAAGCGCTGCGTATTCGAGTTCATGAATGCGTGTTGGGTGTGGCTGAAGTGGATGATGGGGCTGCAGAGGACGATGCGGCGTCATCTGCCATGCTCGCGCTTGCGCGGCCGGGGTCCGTGGATGCAGTGCTCAGGCTGGCGGGGCGGCAGGCACAGCGGGGCTTGAACAGGCGCCCGTCGTCCGGAACCGGGTCCGGACCGCCTTCGCACCAGGGGTTGCAGCGGGCAATTCGCCAGGCGGTCAGTAATGTACCCCGCGCCGCACCATGCTTCCTGACGGCTTCCATGCCATAGGCCGAGCAGCTCGGGGTAAACCTGCACGATCGGCCGACGATCGGCGAGCCGACGTAGCGATAGATGCGGATGACGCCCAGGATCAGCGCGGCCGGCGCATCGGCCACGTGGGCGGCAAGCTGGCGCAGGCGGTGGCCAAGGCTCATGGCGCGGCCCCGGTTGCGGGCTGCGCCGTGTCGGCAGGCTGGGCGGCAGCGCTGCCGCGCGTCAGACTCGCTGCGCGACGCAGGATGTCGGCCCAGAGCTGGACCAGCTCTGCGTGCAGCTCGGGTGCGTGCGGATTGAAGCCCGCACCGCTCAGGCGCACAAAGACGTCGCAGCCCGGCGGCAGGGGCAGGCGCTCCACCTCGAAGTGTTCGCGGATCAGGCGCTTGATGCGATTGCGGTCCACCGCATGGGCAAAGTGACGCTTGGCCACCACGAGACCGAGCCGGTGGCGTGGCAGCTCACCCTCACGCGGCTGGACCAGCACCTGGAAGTGCGCACTGCGCAGCCGCAGGCCCGGGGCCGCAGGAACCGGCGCAGACTTGCGCACGAAGGCCGCCGCAAAGGCGGAGGATTCATGCAGGCGGCGCGATTTCAGGCGACCCATGGTGCGGCGTTCAATTGGTGCCCGGCGGCAGAAGCTTGCATCGGCTTGAGCGAGTCATGCACTGAAGCATGATCCACGCTGGTCCGTTCCCGCCCTGATCGTCCCGGCACATGCCCGGACAACAAAAAAGCGGCCACGCGGGCCGCTTTCTGTCGTCGTGCATCACTCGCTCGGGCGTCTTCCGGACCGGCAGGGCCGGCTGGGGCGTGGGACGGGCCGAAGCCCTGCCCGATGCGCGTCTGTGCTGTGCCTTGGATGAGCATTGACGCAGCGTGCAGCCGCGCCCGCTCGATCATCAGGCCACGGCCAGACGCTTGCGGCCCTTGGCGCGACGTGCGTTCAGGACAGCGCGGCCGCCCTTGGTCTTCATGCGGGCACGGAAACCGTGAGTGCGCTTGCGGCGGATGACGGAAGGTTGGAAGGTGCGTTTCATGATCGCTCTCAGTGTTCGAAGCTTGATTTCGTGTTGGCTGCCGACCGCCACGGCGCGCTTGGCGCCGGTTTGGCGTGCTGCGCACCCTGCGGCGCGGCGAGCTTGCAGCCCATGTCCCGACCTATTGCTTCAAAGCATCCGTCTTGCCGGACGAGGCCGTTGTCGACACTCCTCCTGCAAGCCAAGCCCATCAGGGCAACTCAGCCGGCGAGTTTCCTGATGGTGCGTACGCTCGGCCGGGCAAAGCGCGCGAAGAATCAGGAAAAGCCCATGATTAGAGCCTAGAAAAGTCTTATTTGTCAACGAGTTAAGCTTGACCGCCCAGTGCGCCACTAGAGCGTGCGCTCGGCGCAGGACCGGCCACCGCCTGTCGATTCATCGTGTCGGGCTCGGGGTCGGCACCGCTTCGGTGCTTTGATTGAGACCGCGCGCTTGGGCGCGAAGGCGAGCAGTCACTCACTCAAATGGGGTCCGGATCCGAGGCTTTCACTTTCAGCCAAGGCCTGCCGCAAACCCTAGGACAAACGTCTCGAGACGGGTGTACGCTGTGGATAACCGCCCTGCGAGGGCGATTTGCAGCACTAATCAACATCAGAATATGAATAACTACATCCGAGGTTGGGAGACCTCAGGCGCCGCCCAAGCGAGCCGGCTGCTTGACGTGGAGGCCCTGTTGCTGTGTGAGTTGATGGATATGCATCGGCTCGAATCGTCCGACGATGCGCCCCAGCGCCTGATCTCCCGCTGAACCCATGTCGAACGCATCTGCATCTGCCAGCACCTTGGCGCTGGCCGGGGGCCATCTTTCCCCCATGGATTCCGCGATCCACGCCGGCGACCAGTTCTGGGCCCAATCCTGCGAACGCCTGGGTCGGCAACTCACACGCGAGCAGTTCGTGGCCTGGGTCAAGCCGATCTCGGCCGGCGCCTACGACGCCGATGCGCGCCGGCTGACCCTGCTGGCGCCCAATCGCACCAAGGCCGAACACTTCCGCAACGAGTATCTGCGCGAGGTGCAATCCTGGACCGACGAGTTCTTCGGCCACCGTGTCGATCTCAACCTCGAGATCGGCAGCGCACCGGTCCAGAACCCGCAATCGAACGCCTCAACCCTGTCCGCAGACGAATCCAACCCCGGACCGGCATCGCTCGGCAGCCTGCTGCAAGGCGCAGCCGATGGTCTGGCCCTGGGCAATCATGCACAGGCCAGCACCAGCCAGGCGCAATTGGCGGCGGCTGCGCAGGCGGCCGCCATCGACGTCCAGGAGCGTACGCGCGTGAACACCGCGCTGCGCTTCGACAACTTCGTCTCGGGCAAGGCCAACCAGCTCGCCCGCGCGGCCGCCCTGCAGGTGGCCGACAACCCCGGGGTCTCCTACAACCCCTTCTTCCTGTATGGCGGCACGGGACTGGGCAAGACACACCTGATCCACGCGATCGGCAACGCCATGCTCGATGCCAAGCCGGATGCGCGCGTGCGCTACATCCATGCCGAGCAGTATGTGGCCGATGTGGTGCGGGCCTACCAGCGCAAGGACTTTGACGCCTTCAAGCGCTATTACCACTCGCTCGATCTGCTGCTGATCGACGACATCCAGTTCTTTGCCGGCAAGGAGCGCACGCAGGAAGAGTTCTTCTACCTGTTTGAAGCGCTCACGGCGGCCAAGAGCCAGATCATCATCACCAGCGACACCTACCCGAAGGAACTGTCGGACATCGACGAGCGCCTGAAGAGCCGATTTGACGCCGGACTGACGGTGGCCATCGAGCCGCCCGAGCTGGAAATGCGCGTGGCCATCCTGCAGCAGAAGGCCGAGGAACTGGGCAAGCTCCTGGAAAGTGAAGTCGCCTTCTTCATCGCCAAGCATCTGCGCAGCAATGTGCGCGAGCTCGAAGGGGCCCTCAAGAAGGTCGTGGCCTATTGCGACTTCCACGGCAAGACCATCACCCTGGATACCGCCAAGGACGCGCTGCGCGACCTGCTGCAGGTGTCGCGGGGCCAGATCTCGATCGAAGTCATCCAGAAGACGGTGGCCGACTATTACAAGATCAAGGTGGCCGACATGTACTCCAAGCGCCGCCCGGCCAACATTGCCGTGCCGCGCCAGGTCGCCATGTATCTGGCCAAGGAACTGACGCAGAAGAGCCTGCCGGAGATCGGCGAACTCTTTGGCGGCCGCGACCACACCACCGTGCTGCATGCGGTGCGCAAGATCGGCACCGAGCGCGGCAAGGATGCCCAGCTCAATCACACCCTGCACGTGCTGGAACAGACCCTGAAGAGCTGAGGCCATGGTTTTGAGTGCAGCACGCAAACCTGCGAGCATGCACTCACTATCTGGTCTAGCGCTTGTGCCGACTCGATCTTTACAACTGTGTCTTCAATTCTTTTGCTGGGTTGCACATGCGTTCGCACCGGTCCCAGCCAAGCGCCCAGAACACAGGGCCAGGCGGGCGCGACGCGCCTTGTCTGAACGCGCCGAGCCCTCCGTTTTCAATCCACTCAAGTTGCTTCAAAACCCAATGTTCGGTACTGTGGACAAGCGAGTACAACGCCGTTGGCAGAATGTGGATAACTCGTGTCTTGCGGCAAACGCAGGAAGTTATCCACATTTCGTGCGCGGCCCTGTACTTCCTTATTCACAGGCAAAACAAGGAACTAACTCGTTGATCTGCAAGGCTTTTTTGCCTTGTCCACAGACGAGCTCCCTCCTTGTTACCTATTACCAACAATAAGGAAAGACTTATGCAATTGGTCAAAGCCAGCCGCGATGCCCTGCTCAAGCCGCTGTCGACCGTCTCCGGCATCGTCGAGCGCCGCCACACGCTGCCCATCCTGGCCAACCTGCTGATGAAGAAGACCGGCGAGTCCGTCTCCTTCCTGGCCACCGACATCGAGATCCAGATCACCACGGCCGGCGAGTTCGGCGTGGGCAAGGACGACGTCGCCACCACCGTCAACGCCCGCAAGCTGCTCGACATCCTGCGTGCCCTGCCCGATTCGGGCGAAGTGGCGCTGTCGCACGCCAACAAGAAGCTCACGATCCAGTCAGGCAAGAGCCGCTTCTCGCTGGCCACCCTGGACGCCGCTGAATTCCCGACCGTGGCCCAGCCCGAGGCCTGGGGCGCGCAGTTCAACCTGACGCAGAAGGCGCTGAAGCACCTGATCTCGATGGTGCATTTCGCCATGGCGCAGCAGGACATCCGCTACTACCTCAACGGCCTGCTGTTCGTCACCGACGGCAGCTACGTCAAGGCCGTGGCCACCGACGGTCACCGCCTCGCGTTCTGCCAGACCCAGGTGGATGCGACCCTGCCTAAGCACGAGGTCATCATCCCGCGCAAGACAGTCATGGAGCTGCTGCGCCTGCTCGAGGAGTCGGAAGATCCGGTCGCCATTGCCGTGGCCAACAACCAGATCAAGTTCAACTTCGGCAACATCGAGCTCATCAGCAAGCTCGTCGAGGGCAAGTTCCCCGACTACACCCGCGTCATTCCGCAGGGCTACACCAAGCTCTTCACCGTGGACCGCGGCCTGATCCAGGGCGCCCTGCAGCGCGCCGCCATCCTGACCAGCGACAAGTTCAAGGGCGTGCGCTGGGCCGTGGCCGACAATCTGTTGAAGATCAACTCCACCAACGCCGACCAGGAAGAAGCCTTCGAAGAACTCGACATCGACTGGCCGCACGGGGGCGTGGAGATCGGCTTCAACGTCAGTTACCTGCTGGACGTGCTGGGCAACCTGAAGGTGCCGGCCATCCAGATCGGCCTGAACGACCCGAACGCCAGCGCCCTGATCACCCTGCCCGATAATGGCGACTTCAAGTACGTCGTGATGCCCATGCGGATCTGATGCATGGGCTGTATTCGCCGGGTTCCTGTCGACCGGGCGATTGCCAACAAGGGGCCTTCGTGCCCCTTCGGCGTTTTTATCCAGACCCGATTTCGACCCGATCCAGCCGTTTTTCGTGCTTTCCGCGCACGTGATTGAGTAGACACAGCATGGCCGAACCGACCGACAACAACGCTGACGCCCCTCGCGACACCAGCGCAGACTTCATCCCGAACACGCCGCAAAACGGCGCGGCCGAAGACTACGGCGCCAGCTCGATCCAGATCCTGGAAGGCCTGGAGGCGGTGCGCAAGCGCCCCGGCATGTACATCGGCGACACCTCGGACGGCACCGGCCTGCACCACCTGGTGTTCGAGGTGGTCGACAACTCCATCGACGAGGCGCTGGCGGGTTTCTGCGACGACATCGTCGTCACGATCCACACCGACAACAGCATCAGCGTCATCGACAACGGCCGCGGCATCCCCACCGGCGTCAAGATGGACGACAAGCACGAGCCCAAGCGCAGCGCG
>DASSQC010000316.1:0-2440 GCA_035702705.1 Burkholderiaceae bacterium
ATGCTGTACATGGGCGCCGTGGTGGCGGCCGGCGGCACCGCCCCGGCGGCCAGGCCGTGCTTGATCAGCTCGATGGTGCTGCGCACGTACTCGATCGGGTCGACCGGCATGCAGCAGTTGGGCGCGCTGAAGGTGTGCTTCCAGATGAAGAGCATGAGCATGGGCGAGATCATCACGTGCGTCATGACGTCGGTGTCCACGGCGCGGAATTCGCCGCGCGCCACGCCGCGCTCGAGCAGCTTGACCATCATGGCGTGGGCCGGCTCGATCACGGCCTCCTGATAGAACTGGCTCAGTTCCGGGAAGTTGCCCACCTCGGCCACCACCAGCTTCTTGATGCCTGAGAGCTTGGTGGCGCCCACGCGCTCGAACCAGCCCCAGTAGAGCTCCTCGAGCAGGTCGAAGGTGTTGCCCTGGTAGCGGTCCACCAGCTCCGTGGCCTCGCGCAGCACCGGACCCAGGCCCTCGCTGATCACGGCGCGGAAGAGCTCTTCCTTGTTGGCGAAATACAGGTAGAGCGTGCCCTTGGACACGCCGGCACGGGCGGCCACGTCCTCCGCGCGGGTGGCGGCATAACCGCGCTCCACGAAGAGGTCCAGCGCCGCCTGGACGATTTCCTGCGGGCGGGCGTCCTTGCGGCGGCGCCAGCGGGGCAGTTCATGGCCGTGGGCATCGGTGCCAGCGGCGTCGTCAAGGGCGGAGGGAACGGCGTTCATGATGCTTGATGCCCATCGGACTGGGTCGCCGGGTTGGCGGCCGATGGCATCACTAAGTGACTGAGCAGTCAGTAATTTAGTTCTCTGCCGGGAGACGGGTCAACGCGCAAACGTGCAGCCTCCTGAATCTGGATCAAACCGCACGTGCGGGCCGAAACGAGCCGCGTAGCTCGTTTTTCATGTCTTTTTATGCACGATTCATCATCAGAAATCGGCCAAGAAGATCTCCAGACAAGCGAGAAGTCGAACTTCAGTTCTTGGCTGAAAATGACTGAAAACAAAACGCCGAGCGCAGGGCTCGGCGTTTCGGCACGCCGCCGGGCCGCGCAGCGGACGCGCTGGCGTGGTGTCCAGACCCGTCCGGTGGCGCAGCGCAGCGCTCAGCGGGTCCAGACGGCGTAGTTGTTGCCGCTGGTGGCCAGGGTCCAGCCGGCGCCGGGGCTCCAGCTGTTCGGGCCGATCTTCATGGCCACGTTGTTGTTGACGATGGCGGCGTACAGCCCGTTCTCCGCACGCTGGATGGCTACCGTCGAGGTGCTGGTCACCCCCTTGCTGCGGCGCACGTCCATCAGCGCCTTGATGGCGGCCTTCAGGTTCCAGTCGTAGATGTGCGGGTAGTACACGCTCGGGACGCCGGGGTGCGTGAGCACATAGGCGTAGCCCTGCATGACCTTGTCGCAGGGCACGGGCCAGTAGTTCTGGCCGCTGCCGCAGCTCTCGCTCGGGCCGGTGTCGTGGTTGTCCACGAAGGTCACGCTCTTCTGCGCCCACCAGCCAATGGCGCCCTGGGGCTTGCCGTCGGTGGCGCGCAGGCGCCAGTACTCGTTCCAGCTCAGCGCCTGGTTCAGCAGGCCCTTGGTGGTGAAGTCAAAGGCGGCGCAGCGCCCGCCGGTGCCATCAATCCAGTTCATCAGCTCCTGGCGGTGCGGATTGACGTCATTGATGTTCAGGTCGCTCCAGATCTCGCCCACGCAGAAGTCGGGCGCCATGGCGTCGTGATAGCCCTGCACATAGCCGGCGCCATAGCCCTTGGAATAGTCGAAGCGCAGCCCCGTGAAGCCCACGGCCTTCAGGCGCTGCGCCAGCCAGGTCTTGATCCCGTTCTGCGTATTCACCTGGTTGTGCGCCAGATCGCGCGCGGCCGAGAACCCGGTGCCGGTGTCTGCGCCGCCCGTGCCGCAGTTGCATTCGTCATTGCTGACGATGGTCTCCAGGCCCCAGTTGGGGTTGGTGAAATCGCTCCAGCCCGTGGTGCCGACGCGGTGATTGACCACGATGTCGGCCGTCACGCCCATGCCCTGGGCCTTGAAGGCAGCAATCGCGTCCTTGAGCTCCTGCTCGGTGCCATAGCTGGAATTGAGATTGTTGAGCTGGCGCGGCAGGTAGCCCTCTCGCGCCGCGGAGTCCGAAGGCGGCGGAAACCAGATATGCGTGAAGCCCATGCCGCGCAGATCGGCCGCGCGGCCGCGCAGCACGCCATACCAGCTGGGGTTGCGGTAGGCGGCCGAGTTCCAGTGAAAGCCCTGCACCAGAATGGCGCTGGAGGCCTTGTTCTGCTCGGTGGCGGCATGGACGGGGGCGTCCATCAGGGCCGACGAGCCAAAAACGGCGGCAAAAGTGATCCCAAGCGCCGCGAACGGGCGCGAAAAGCGACGAGCCATGTTGTGTGTCTCCTCCGGGGCCGCGAGTGAATTCAGGGAGCGCGGCCTGGGTTGCTGAATGGA
>DASSQC010000317.1:0-4838 GCA_035702705.1 Burkholderiaceae bacterium
CATGCCGTCCTGCAGGGCCTGGGGGTCGTGCGCGACAGCGCGGCCCGCTGAGTTTCCGCTTGCCTCATGCGAATCGTCTTCTTTCTGCTGCTTGCACTGAACCTGCTCGTCCTGGCTGCCTGGCAGGGCTGGCTGGGGCCGGTGCTGCCCGGCCAGTCACGCGAGCCGGCGCGCCTGGCTGCGCAGGTGCAGGCCGATCGCTTCAAGATCATGAGCGAGGCCGATCTGGAGAAGGCCGTCGCCGGCGCAGCCGCAAAGTCGCGCCCGCAGGAACCCGTGGCCGCCAAGGTGGCCTGCATGGAATGGGGCGGCTTTGACGGCGACGCGCTGGCCCGCGCACGCAGCGCCCTGCCGGCCGATGAATTGAGCGCCGCAAACGTGCGCCTGGAGACGACCGAGCGCCAGGCCGGACCGGAGTATGCGGTGATCATGGGCCCGTATGTGGACCGGCCGACCACCGAGCGCAAGATGGTCGAGCTGCGCGGTCTGAAGGTGACCGACATGGTCATGACCGAGGATGTGCGTGGCCGCTGGATTTCGCTGGGCCTGTTCGATGTGGAGGCCAATGCCAGGCGCCGCCTGGACGCGCTGGGGACCCTGGGCGTGCGCACCGCACGCATCGAGCGCCGCACCGGCCAGACCCGCAACTATCTGCAGGTGCGCGACGTGCCTGCGGCACTGGCTGAGAAACTCAAGCAGATCAGCCTGCCGGCCAGCATGGCCGGCTGGGGCAGCTGCCGCTAGCACCGCGACGGCCGCCCGCGGGCGGCCCGCAGGCCTCAGGCGGCCTGCAGCGTGAAGACGGCACGACGCTCGCCGACCACCGTGCCGCGGATGTTGCGGATCTCGCGGGCACGCCAGATTTCGAGCGCCTCGGCCTGCCGATCATCGAGCCAGCCGCGCTGCGCCATCGCCTCCACCGCGGCGGCATGGAGCGCAATCTTGCTGCCATCGCTGATCTTGATGGCGACCGCCTCGCCCCTTGAGCGGCTGGCCAGGACCTGCACGCCATCTGCGCCGACCTTGGTCACCCAGTCGCCGCGGCCGATGCGCATGAAGGCCTCGTCATTGCGGCCGGTGCCCGACACCAGCAGAGGGTGCGCCGACATCGCCCGCCCGAGCGCCTCGAAGGCCTCGCCGAACTCGCTGTCCGCCACACCGCGCGCCAGACGCGCGTAGCCCGTCGCCAGGGCCGCCAGGGGCATGGCGTAGTTGGGCGCCGAGCAACCGTCGATGCCCATGCGCAGCTGCGACTCATCCAGGCGCACTGCCCGTGCCACATCACGGCGGATCGCGCGCTGAAGTGATGAGTCGGGCTCGATGTACTGTGCCGCGTCCGCGCCATGCAGGGCGCACCACGCAAGCATGCCGGCATGCTTGCCGGAGCAGTTGTGATGCCGCTCGTCGTAGGCGAAGCCCGTCGGCAGGGGCTGGTCATTGAATCGGTAGGGCACGTGGCAACCGCACTGCAACTGCCGCACCTGCATGCCGGCAGACTCCAGCATGCGCGCCACCACCGCCACATGCGCATCCTCACCGTTGTGGCTGGCGCACATCAGAGCAAGCTCCTCGCTGCCCCAACCCAGCTGCCTGGCACCGCCTGCGGCCACGAAAGGCAGGGCCTGCAGCGCCTTGAGCGTGGAGCGGGTGAAGGTGACAAAGTGCGGATCGCCCGCAGAGGCGAGCACCCGGCCGGCCGAATCCGTGACGGCGACAGCGCCGAAAAAGGTGCACTCCGGCGTGCCGCCGCGATAGGTCTGGATCAGGGGCGTCAATGACATACGCAACTCCCAGGGGAAGTTCGGGACAGGCGCGAGTATGCGCGCCTGCACATGCCGACTGAACCGCTGCCTAGGGCGTATCGCGCTGGTCGTCGTCGAAATACCAGATGATCACGCCGTGGG
The DNA here is from genome assembly GCA_035702705.1 of Burkholderiaceae bacterium. GTDB lineage: Bacteria > Pseudomonadota > Gammaproteobacteria > Burkholderiales > Burkholderiaceae_C > Piscinibacterium. Next base: position 1,905 of record DASSQC010000317.1, read on the forward strand.
TACGGCTCTGGATGTCGGGCATGGGTTTGCCCCGCTCGACATGGCGACGATCGCCCAGACGGGCAACCGTACGCCACCAACCCGTGCGAGGGCAGGGTTGGCCGGCGTAGGCCTCCAGGCGCTGCGCCTGGGAGCTCGATGCGCTGCCCGGGGGCACGGCTTGTTCCGTTTCGTCACGGACAATCAGTGTCCATCTTGAGTCCAGCCGCTGACGTGGAGCCTGCCGCTCTTCGTCATACCCGGACGCAGCCTTCGGTGCCGCGCGCCCTTCAATCAGGAACTGCGCCGCGGCATTCTCCGCTGCGGGAACATAGATGCCGGTCCTGGGGATCAAGTCCCCGGTCGTGACCTGCACATCATCCATGCGGCGATAACTGGGCAGCTGGACCGGAACGGAACTGACATCGCGGTCGGGCGCAAGCGCCCCGCGAAGTGAAGCAACATCCCACCAGGCGTGATAGGTGCTGGCGGCGTTCAAGGCTGCCCGGTTCGCGGCGGCAAGGGCTGCCTCGAACTCGTCGGCTGCATGGGGGCGGCGAGACGTGATGGCCGGCGCGCTCATCCAGTCCGACCCGTAGTCACGCCCGTAAGCGGCGTACGCCGAGCGCATGTTCGAAGCAAACCCAAGGCCCTCGGGATCGCCGGACTGAAGGCGCTGCAGGCCTTCATGAATGGCGTCGGCAGTGGTTCTGAAGTTGGGCAGGACGCGTTCACCCCAGACAATGTCGACTTGCTCCGACAGCGGCGTATTTCGATAGTCAGGCGCGAGCTTGGAGCAGAACGCTTCCAGTGCGTCTTCTGCGATGTCCAGTGCCGCATCAAGGTTCGCGGCGATGCGTTCGAAATATGCGCCAGAGCTGTAGAGCTCCAGCAGCCAGACTTCCTGGGGGTCGATGGGATTTGCCATAAAGGGTCATTCGCGCACGTTGTTTTTGAGGACTGGAACGCCGACGAGGCTGGGCATGCTGCCAAAGTCACCATAGCCCCAGTGAGTTGGCTGACGTCTGCCTACCGCGAGCTTCTCCAGGTCGGCCGGATCCAGCACGATCTGTATCCCGCCTCCTTCAAGAACCCAATCGTCTGGCTTGGCACCGCCGGTCTGCCTCATGACCTGCGAACCCGTACTTCCCTCCCAGACATTCAAGCCTCTGCCCGGCGGGACCACATAGGTCACAAATTCGCCGTTGCTGTTCCAGTTCGCCCAGACCGCAAACTTCCGACGCCAGTCGGCTTTGGATCTGAGCTTCAGAAATTCGCTTTCGCGCATCCAGCAGATGCTGTTGTCGTAGGAGCCGGGGTCGACGATCCGATACAGCTTCTCGCCCGGTGGAATGGTTACGGCATGAATCTGGCCCTGCTCAAAGGTATCGAACTTGCCCCTCAACGGTGGCTTGGCCCCTGAACTGATGTCTGGCCAGCCTGGCTTGCTTGGTGCGACCAGCGCGGGGGGGTGCGGCGGCGAAACATTTTTGTCGACCCACACTGGCTTGTTCTTCGCAAACTCAGCCAGTTCTTGTGCTTCGGTTGGCTTGGGCAGGTGCGCGTTCAGTGCATTTGTGCTCGCTCTGAACTGCTTGTCCGACTCAAGCTCCAGGCGACGTGCCAACTTGTCCAGCCAGTCCTGCACGGGCTTGAGCACCTGGCGCAACATGTCGTCGGCCTGGCGACGGATGCGGTCGACCAGTTGCAGCAGTTGCCCGGCCTGGGTGTTCATGGCCGCCGTACCCCACTTCTGGACGAGCGCCAAAAGCTCCTTGAGCGCCTCGTGCAGCGTGTCGAAGGCGGCCAGCAAACTGGTGACATTGGTTTCGCCCGCAAGTCTGCGCACCTGCTGAGCCAGCCAGCCGTACACGTTGTCCACGCGCATGCTGGCCAAGGTGCGCTTGACCGCAGGGCGGGCGAGGAAATCGTTGAGCTTTACGAGAGAAGCTTCCACCGCGGGCGCGCTGTGCTTCCACAAATCCAGGTCCTTGACCTGCTTGCCCAGCGCAAAGGCGCTGCGCCTCGCGGCATTCAGAGGGATCTTCAGACAGCCCTTGAGCAGGGAACCGACCGTGGGGATCAGACCGATGAGGGTGAGGACAATTGCGATCCACGCCCATTTGTTGGATGTGTCCTCGTTGATCTTCCTGCAGTTGGCCACCAGATCCCGCACGTCGCAGATCTGATCGACGAAGGGGATCATCGAGACGACCGTGCTGGTCACGGTCTGCGCCGTGGTCTGGCTTTCGTTGAAGTCGCCCTGGATCACTTCCCAGATCCATTGCGCCGCGGCGCTCAGGTCGGTTCTTGCAGAATCGATCCAGCGCTGGGGCGCCGCCCGAAACCAGGCCAGGGCGTTCTCAAGTTCATCCATGCGATGCAATTGATGCTGATGAGGTGGATGGGTGCTGCGCGGGCGTTCAGCCCAGCTTCTTCTTGGCCGCGGCCACAAGATCGGCCAGCGGCGCCCAGGGCTTGTCGTCCTCTGGCGTGCGCTCCTCGTACTCCACGCGTTCGGCAATCTCCGGGACGTCTTCGTGGCGCGCCTGACCTTGGTCATTGAGCTTGCCGGACTTCACCGCGCCGCCTGCGAAGAAGATCTTGTAGCCCACACCCTTCATCGGCTTGCCCAGTGCGTCGCGGTAGCTCAGACCGATCCAGTTGCCCATCTTCACGAAGCTGGGCAACTGGGTGCTCTGGCTCGCAGCCCCCTGCCAGGCATGCTTGCTTGCCTTGGGCGTGAACGCGCCAGGCAGCCCGATCTCCACGTTGCCGCCCTTGAGCGTGATGTAGCCGCCACCCTCCGTGACAAGCGTGATGTGCTCCTTGGCCTGCAGCAGGATGTGCTTCTGTGATGCGCTGAGGTGGATGGCCTGTTCGGCGTTGATGACGGTGTCATCGTGCTGGCTCTGGATCAGCACCTTGCCTTGGTGCGCAATCTGATGGATGCCG
>DASSQC010000318.1:0-7723 GCA_035702705.1 Burkholderiaceae bacterium
GACCACCACCGGGCCAGCGCTGCCGGCCGAAGCTGCAGCTGCAGCTGCAGCTGCAGGTGCGGGAGCTGGGGCTGGAGCAGGTGCAGGCGCAGCGGCTGCAGATGCCCCCGCCTCGACCATCAGCACCAGCGTGCCCTCGCCGACCTTGTCGCCCACCTTGACCTTGATCTCCTTGACCACGCCAGCCGCGGCAGACGGGATCTCCATGGAAGCCTTGTCCGACTCCACGGTGATCAGCGACTGATCCTTGGCGATCGTGTCGCCCACCTTCACCAGCACCTCGATGACTTCCACTTCCTTGAAGTCACCGATGTCCGGAACCTTCACTTCCTGCAGTGCCATTGTTCTTCCTGTGTCTTGTGCGAGCGCCCGGCATACGCATCATGCCGGGCGGGGTACGGGTTGAGGCTCAGGCGTAGAGCGGGTTGGCCTTGTCCGGGTTGATGCCGTACTTCTTGATGGCTTCATCCACCTTGGCGGCCGGAATCGCGCGCTCCTCGGCCAGGGCCTTGAGCGCGGCGACGACCACGAAATGGCGATTCACCTCGAAGTGCTCGCGCAGCTTGGCGCGGCTGTCGCTGCGGCCGAAGCCGTCGGTCCCGAGCACCTTGAAGGTCCGCCCCTTGGGCACATGCGGGCGGATCTGGTCGGCAAAGAGCTTGATGTAGTCGGTCGACGCCACGATCGGACCGCTGTGCTTCTCGAGCTGCTGCGCCACGTAGGGCACCTTGGGCGCCTCGGTCGGGTGCAGCAGGTTGTGGCGCTCGCAGTCCTGACCATCGCGCGCCAGCAGGGTGAAGCTCGGGCAGCTCCAGAGGTCTGCGGCCACGCCCCAGTCCTGCTCGAGCAGTTCGGCTGCGGCCATGACTTCGCGCAGGATGGTGCCCGAGCCCATGAGCTGCACGCGCAAAGCGGCATCACCACCCTTCTTGAGCAGGTACATGCCCTTGAGAATGCCCGCTTCATCACCCGCCTTCAGGCCGGGATGGGCGTAGTTCTCGTTCATCAGGGTGATGTAGTAGAAGACGTCTTCCTGCTTCTCGACCATGCGCTTGAGGCCGTCGTGCAGGATGACGGCGACTTCGTGCGCAAAGGTCGGGTCGTAGGGCACGCAGTTCGGGATGGTGGCAGCCATGATGTGGCTGTGGCCGTCCTCGTGCTGCAGGCCCTCGCCGTTCAGGGTCGTGCGCCCGGCCGTGCCGCCCAGCAGGAAGCCGCGTGCGCGCATGTCGCCCGCGGCCCAGGCCAGGTCGCCCGTGCGCTGCAGACCGAACATGCTGTAGAAGATGTAGAACGGGATCGTGATCCGGTTGTTGGTGCTGTAGCTGGTGGCTGCCGCAATCCAGCTGCTCATGGCACCGGCCTCGTTGATGCCCTCCTGCAGGATCTGACCGTCCTTGGTCTCCTTGTAGAACATCACCTGGTCCTTATCGACCGGCTCGTAGAGCTGGCCCTGGGCCGAGTAGATGCCGATCTGGCGGAACAGACCTTCCATGCCGAAGGTGCGCGCTTCGTCCACGAGGATGGGCACCACGCGCGGGCCGACGCTCTTGTCGCGCAGCAGCTGCGTGATAAAGCGCACATAGGCCTGGGTGGTGGAGATCTCGCGGCCTTCGGCCGTCGGGTCGAGCACGGCCTGGAACACGGAGAGATCAGGCACCGTGAGCGACTCATCCGCCTTGACGCGACGTGCAGGCAGGTAGCCGCCCAGCGCCTTGCGGCGCTCGTGCAGGTACTTCATCTCCGGCGAGTCGGCGGCCGGTTTCAGGAAGGGAATGTCGGCCAGATGCGCGTCCTCAATGGGGATGTTGAAGCGGTCACGCATCTCGCGGATGGTTTCATCCGTGAGCTTCTTGGTCTGGTGGGCGGTGTTCTTGCCTTCGGCCACCTTGCCCATGCCGAAGCCCTTGATGGTCTTGACCAGCAGCACCGTGGGCTGGTCCTTGGAGCGGCTGGCCTGGCTGAAGGCGGCATAGATCTTGTGCGGGTCGTGGCCGCCGCGGTTCAGGCGCCAGATGTCGTCGTCGCTCATGCGGCTGACCAGCTCGAGCGTGGCCGGGTGCTTGCCGAAGAAGTGCTTGCGCACGTAGGCGCCGTCGTTGGCCTTGTAGTTCTGGTACTCGCCGTCCACGGTCTCCATCATGATGCGCATGAGATGGCCCTCGCGGTCGGCGGCCAGCAGCGGATCCCAGTAGCTGCCCCAGATGACCTTGATGACGTTCCAGCCGGCGCCACGGAAGTCGGCCTCGAGCTCCTGGATGATCTTGCCGTTGCCGCGCACAGGGCCATCAAGGCGCTGCAGATTGCAGTTGACGACGAAGATCAGGTTGTTGAGCTTCTCGCGCCCGGCCATGCCGATGGCACCCATCGATTCCGGCTCGTCCATCTCGCCGTCGCCGCAGAAGGCCCAGACCTTGCGCTTCTCGGTGGTCGCAATGCCGCGTGCCTGCAGGTACTTCAGGAAGCGCGCCTGATAGATCGCCATCAGCGGCCCCAAGCCCATCGATACCGTGGGGAACTGCCAGAAGTCCGGCATCAGCTTGGGGTGCGGGTAGCTGGACAGGCCCTTGCCATCGACCTCGCGGCGGAAGTTCAGCAGCTGGTCCTCGGTCAGGCGGCCTTCCAGGAAGGCACGGGCATAGATGCCCGGCGAGGAGTGGCCCTGGATGTAGAGCAGATCCTGACCGTCCGGATGGTCCGGGCCCTTCCAGAAGTGGTTGAAGCCGATGCCCAGCATGTTGGCCAGCGAGGCGAAGCTCGAGATGTGGCCGCCCAGGTCGCCATCGGCGCGGTTGGCCTTGACCACCATGGCCATGGCGTTCCAGCGCATCCAGGAGCGCAGCTTCTCTTCCAGCTCCAGGTTGCCCGGGCAGTGTTCTTCAAGATGCGCCGGAATGGTGTTCACGTAGGCCGTGTTGGCCGAAAACGGGATGTGCGCACCGCGGCGGCGGGCGACGTCGACCAGACGCTCGAGCAGATAGTGCGCACGCTCGGCGCCCTCGCGTTCGATGACCGCTTCGAGCGCTTCGAGCCATTCCTTGGTCTCGATGCTGTCGGGGTCGTTGGCGGCTTGCGTCGTGAGCCGATCCAGTTGCGCGGCCATGGCGTCTCCTGCGGTTGCGGCCGCTCTGTCGCTGGGCCGCTTATGGGTGGTGGGCGAAGTAAACGGGCTTTAGAGGCCCGTGACTAGACCGATTCTTCCTCAGATTTTCAATGGGCGCAAGTTCGTTTCATATAGCGGAATCATGGATATTGCCTTTGTCAAACATGAATCAGGTCAATATCGACGGGTTCCGCTTTGCGCCCTCCGGCAGTCAAGCCCAGAACGAATGCGCCGCCCGGCTGGCGGGCGCCGGGCGACGGCTTGCCTCGGACGCGGTGCAAGGACTGCATCGATACACTTGATCGATGCGCCCTGTTTTCGTCGACCTCGTGCGCCGCAACAGCAAGTTGCGTGGCTCGACCATGCCACGCTGGGCGTGGCTGACGCCGCTGATCGCGGTCTCGGTCTTCGTCGCCGTGATGGTGGCGATCTTCGTATACCTGCGCGCGCACGAAGCCATGCAGCAGCGCGAAGCGCTGAACAAGGACCTGGAATACACCCAGCAGTCGGTGCGCCTGCGCCTCACGGCGCTTCAGGAATCGCTGCTGGCGCTGTCGCGCGACGTCGCCAGCGGCGACGTTTCTGAAGAAACCGTCTGGGCCGACACCGCACCGATCATCAACGACTACCCCTTCGTGGTCGCCATGGCCTGGCTCGACACCGAGGGCGGCTCGCGCTGGGTGCGCCCCGCGCCCAATGTCGTGACCGAGGTGGTCGACATTGCAGCGCGCCGTGCGGCCGACGAACAGACCCGCGCGACCTGGCGCGCCGTGCGCGACAGCGGCCAGCCAGCCTATTCCCGGCCGTTTCTGGGCGGTGACAAGCAGATCTACATCGAGCTTCAAGTGCCGGTCGTCCAGGCCCGCAAGCCCCAGGGCACCCTGCTGGCCCTGCTCTCGCTCGATCGCATGATGACCACGCTGGTGCCTGCGGGCGTCAGCCAGAAATACCGGGTGTTCATCGTGGATGCTGACGAGAACGTCCTTGCCAGCACCTCGGCCCGCGCGCCGCAGGACACCGATCTGTCCTATGCCACACCGCTCGATCCGCCGGGCAGGGGCCTGGCCGTCAGGGCCTACGCCTACGCCACCGACAGCCAGCTCGTGGGCAACATGCTGCTCGCGCTGGTCTTCGGCCTGTCGGCCCTGATCATCTGGAGCCTGACCCAGCTCTATCGCCATACCCGGCGGCGCAACGCGGCCGAGCGGGCGCTGCTGGCCGAAACGACCTTTCGGCGCGCGATGGAGGATTCGCTGATCACCGGCATGCGCGCGCTCGATCTGCATGGGCGCATCACCTACGTGAACAAGGCCTTCTGCGACATGCTGGGCATGAGCGAGGCGGAGCTGATCGGCAAGACCGCACCCTTCCCCTACTGGGTCGAGGAGCACAACGAGGCCCACCACCGCAGCCTGGCACTCGTGCTGTCGGGCAACGCCCCACCCTCGGGGTTCCAGATCGAGGTGCAGCGCGCCGATGGCAGCCGGTTTCCGGCGCGCATGTACGTCAGTCCGCTGATCGACGAGAACGGCGTGCAGACCGGCTGGATGACCTCGATGACCGACATCACCGAGCCCAACAAGATCCGCGACGAGCTGGCGGCGGCCGAGCGCCGCTTCGTCACCGTGTTCGAGCAGCTCGATGCGCTGGTCTCGGTGCGTGCGGTGGATGCCGAGGGCCGCGACGAGCTGCTGTTTGCCAACGCCGCCTACGAGCGACTGTTCGGCCGCGACATCGCCGGCAACCTCAGCCTGTCGGCCGACCAGCAGGACCCCGAGGTACCGACCTACGAGACCGACCAGCCCGTGGCGCAGCGCTGGTTCGAGGTCCGGGAACGGCAGATCGACTGGGTCGATGGCCGCACGGCACGCCTGCAGGTGGCCACCGACGTGACTCTGCGCCACGAAGCCGAGGAGCAGAGCCGCAGCCAGCAGGAGAAGGTGCAGCTCACCAGCCGCCTGATCACCATGGGCGAGATGGCCTCCACGCTGGCGCACGAGCTCAACCAGCCGCTTACTGCGATCGCCAACTACAGCACCGGCGCCGTATCCCGCCTCAAAAGTGGCCACGCCGACCCCAGCACCCTGCTGCCGGCACTGGAAAAGGCCAGCGAGCAGGCCCTGCGCGCGGGCGCCATCATTCGCCGGATCCGCGAGTTCGTGAAGCGCAGTGAACCCGTGAAGCACGAGGTGGATCTGCCGAGCCTGGCGGACGATGCCGTGGGACTGGCCGAGATCGAGGCCAAGCGGCGCAGCGTGCAGGTCGTGACCCGCGTGCCGGCCGACAGCGCACCCGTCATGGCCGACCGCATCATGATCGAGCAGGTGCTGCTCAACCTGCTGAAGAACGCCATCGAGGCCATGAGCCACAGTGCCCTGCCTCCGGCGGAGCGCATGGTGCGCCTGGAGGTCGAGGACCGCGGTTACGAAGTGGAGTTCTTCGTGATCGACCGCGGCCAAGGCGTGCCCGACGCACTGAAGGACAAGCTGTTCGACCCCTTCTTCTCGACCAAGAGCGACGGCATGGGCATGGGCCTGAACATCTGTCGCACGATCATCGAATTCCACCAGGGCCGACTCTGGGTGGACGATAATCCGGGCGGCGGCGCGGTGTTCCACTTCACCCTGCCGCGCGCCACTGCGGCGCAGCGGGTTGAACGGGCCGCCGGCGAGACCGACGCCAGCGCTGCGGCCCAAGACCAGAACAACGAACTCTCAACGCAGTCCATCCCTTCGGAGACCCGATGAACGACAAGGACATGGTGTATGTCGTCGATGACGACGAAGCAGTACGCGACTCGCTGGCCTGGCTGCTCGAGGGCGCGGGGTATCGCGTCCAGTCCTTCGACAGCGCAGAAGCCTTCCTCGACCGGTTCGACGCCAACAAGGTGTCCGTGCTGGTGCTCGACATCCGCATGCCCGGCATGACCGGCCTGGAACTGCAGGAGGTCCTGACGCAGCGCGGCGCACTGGTGCCGATCATCTTCATCACCGGCCACGGCGATGTGCCGATGGCGGTGCAGGCCATGAAGCTGGGCGCGGCCGACTTCCTCGAAAAGCCCTTCAACGAGACGGTGCTGCGCGAGCTGGTTGCCAAGCTCATGGAGATTGCCCGGGTGCGCCGCGACGATGCCGTGGCTCGCGCCCAGAACGAGGCCCTGGTGGCCAAGCTCACGCAGCGCGAGCGCCAGGTGCTCGAGCGCATCATGGCCGGGCGCCTGAACAAGCAGATCGCCGACGACCTCTCGATCTCCATCAAGACCGTGGAAGCGCACCGCGCCTCGATCATGACCAAGCTCGACGTCAACACTGTGGCCGAGCTGATGCGCGTGGTGTTGTCCAAGTAGCCCGAGACGCACTCGGCGCAGCCTGAAATCCGTCCAACCGCAGAAAACAAGGCCGAAATTGAATGATTTCGGCCTTGTTTCTTTTCATGAATCCATGAAGAACGGCAAAGGACAAGCGGAAAGCCGGTCTTTGTCATCTCGCCGATTTCTGGCCGATTTTGCAAGTGCCCCAGGCCGGCATGGCGCAACCGCAAGCGCCCTGGCCAGAGTGGAGCCCCTAGAATCCCGTCCGTGTCCCCAGCGTGCGCTGCATGTGCTGCAGCGCATTCGAAACGCCCGCGCCGCGAGTCCGAGATTCGTGCCGCCCAGCCTCCAGAACCCGACCCCAGCCCATGTCTACCGCTCGCATCATTGACGGCAAGGCCGTTGCCCAGACCCTGCGTGGCCAGATTGCCCAGCGCGTCGCCAAGCTCACCGCCGCCGGCCGAACGCCGGGCCTGACCGTCGTCCTGGTGGGCGACGACCCGGCCAGCCAGGTCTATGTGCGCAACAAGGTGAAGTCCTGCCAGGAAGTCGGCATGCGCTCGGACATGATCACGCTGCCCGCCAGCAGCACCCAGGCCGAGGTCGAGGCCGTGCTCAAGCGCCTGTCTGCCGACCCGACCGTGGACGGCATCCTGCTGCAGCTGCCCCTGCCCAAAGGCCTGGACAGTCACAAGGCGATCGAGTGCATCGACCCCGCCAAGGACGTGGACGGCCTGACCATGGCCAGCGCCGGCGCGCTGTTCGACGGCATGCCCAGCTTCATCCCCTGTACGCCCTATGGCTGCATGAAGCTGCTGGAGTCCGTCGGCTGTGACCCCAAGGGCAAGCATGCGGTGGTGATTGGCCGCAGCATCCTGGTGGGCAAGCCGGTGGGCATGCTGCTGCTGGCCGCCAATGCCACGGTCACCTTCTGCCACAGCGCCACGAGCAATCTCAAGGAGATCGTGCGCCAGGCCGACATCGTGATCGCCGCGGTGGGCCGCCCCAAGATGATCGGCGCCGACATGATCAAGCCGGGCGCCGTGGTGATCGACGTGGGCATCAACCGCACGGCCGAAGGCAAGCTGGTCGGCGACGTGGATTTTGATGCGCTGCTGCCGGTAGCCGGCGCCATCACGCCCGTCCCGGGCGGCGTGGGTCCCATGACCATCACCATGCTGCTGGAAAACACCCTTCACGCCGTCGAGCGTCGCGGCTGAAATCCCGCCATCCCATCATTCACTGTCGCCTGCGCCATGAGCACCAATCCGCTGCTTGACTTTTCCGACCTGCCCCGCTTTGCCGAGATC
>DASSQC010000319.1:0-2707 GCA_035702705.1 Burkholderiaceae bacterium
CCAAAGCGTGGGCGATTCGATGAAGGCAGGCGCATGCGTCGTGTTCAGGGAAGGCCGATCGGGCCAAGGTGCAGGTTGATGCAGAAACGATAACGGCCCCGATCGCGGGGCCGTCTTGCATCTGTCGCCAGCTTGTAACCCTGCGTTTCGCAGGCCGTATGGGATCGTTTTCAGCCGATCCGGCCGAGCAGCAGGTACTCCATGAGTGCCTTCTGCACGTGCATCCGGTTCTCCGCCTCGTCCCAGACCACGGACTGCGGGCCGTCGATGACGTCGGCCGTGACTTCCTCGCCGCGGTGTGCGGGCAGGCAGTGCATGAACAGGGCGTCGGGCTGCGCGGCGGCCATCATCTCGGCATCCACGCACCAGTCGGCAAAGGCGAGCCTGCGCGTCTCGTTCTCGGCCTCGAAACCCATGCTGGTCCAGACGTCGGTGGTGACGAGGTGCGCGCCCCGGCAGGCGTCCAGTGGGTTCTTGAACACCTTGTAGCAGCCTGTATGTGTGATGCCCGCCGTGGCGGCACTGATCTCGTAGCCCGAGGGGGTGGAGATGTGCACGGTGAAACCGAGGATTTCGGCGGCCTGCAGCCAGCTGGCTGCCATGTTGTTGCCATCACCCACCCAGGCCACCACCTTGCCGGCGATCGAGCCGCGATGCTCGATGTAGGTGAAGATGTCGGCGAGGATCTGGCAGGGGTGGAATTCGTTGGTCAGGCCGTTGATGACAGGCACGCGCGAGTGCTGGGCAAAGCGTTCGAGCTTGGCCTGCTCGAAGGTCCGGATCATCACCAGGTCCACCATGCGGCTGATGACGCGGGCGCTGTCCTCGATGGGCTCGGCACGGCCCAGCTGGCTGTCGCCGGTGGTGATGTTCAGCACGCTGCCGCCCATCTGGTACATGCCTGCCTCGAAGCTCACGCGGGTGCGCGTGCTGGCTTTCTCGAAGATCATGGCCAGGGTGCGGTCCACCAGCGGCTGGTACTTCACGTACTGCTTGAACATGGCCTTGATGTTGGCCGCGCGGGCAAACAGGTAGGCGTACTCCTGCTGGGTGAAGTCCTTGAACTGCAGGTAATGGCGGATCGGGGTCGTCATCGGATGCTCATGCAGCCGCAGCCTGCGGCTGGGTCAGGAAGCTGCGAATGATCGGCGCAAGGACATCGACCAGCTGCTGCGCCTGTTCCGGCGTGAAGACCAGCGGCGGCAGCAGGCGGATGACCTTGTCGGCGGTGACGTTGATCAGCAGTCCGGCCTCACGCGCACGGCCGACGAGCTCGGCGCAGGGCCGATCGAGCTCGATGCCGATCATCAGGCCCTGGCCACGGATCTCGGCGATGCCCGACACGCCAGCCAATTGACTGCGGATGCCCTCCACGATGATCCGGCCGCAGTGCGCGGCATTGGCCATCAGGTCGTCCTCTTCCATCACCTGCAGCGTGGTCAAGCCTGCACGCATGGCCAGCGGATTGCCGCCGAAGGTCGTGCCGTGATTGCCCGGCGCGAAAACCTGCGCCGCGACACCACGGGCCACCACGGCGCCGATCGGCACCCCGGAACCCAGCCCCTTGGCCAGGGGCATCACATCCGGCAGGATGCCGGCCCACTGGTGCGCAAACCACTTGCCAGTGCGGCCGATGCCGCACTGGACCTCATCGATCATCAGCAGCCAGCCGCGCGCGTCGCACAGCTTGCGCAGCGCCTGAAGGTATTCCACGCGAGCGGGGTTGATGCCACCTTCGCCCTGGATGGCCTCCAGAAACACGGCCGTGATGTTCGGGTTGGCTTCGGCGGCCGCCTCGATCGCGGTCATGTCGTTCATCGGCACGCGCACGAAGCCAGGCACGAGGGGTTCGAAGCCCTTCTGGACCTTGACGTTGCCTGTAGCGGACAGGGTCGCCAGCGAACGGCCATGGAAGGCCTTCTCGTAGACGATGATCTGGGGCTGCTCGATGCCCTTGTCGTGCCCGTACTTGCGGGCGATCTTGATCGCGGCCTCGTTGGCTTCGAGGCCGCTGTTGCAGAAGAACACGTTGTCCATCCCCGAGAGCTCGCACAGCCGGGTGGCCAACTGCTCCCCGAGCGGGATGCCATAGATGTTGCTGGTATGGATGAGCTTGGTGACCTGATCCTGCAGAGCGGCTACCAGCTTGGGGTGATTGTGGCCCAGGGTGTTGACCGCGATGCCAGACAGGCCGTCCAGGTAGCGTCGACCCTCGGTGTCCCAGACCCATGCGCCGTCGCCATGCGTCAGCGAGATCGGTTGCCGGGCATATGTATTCATGATGTGGGACATCGATGGACTCCTTGAGCCGGGAAGTGCATGAGCAAAACGACGCGAGGGTACACGCCAGTCATGGCGCCGGGCAGCATGCTCCAGGCGGCCGCCAGACACATCCGGTCTGGAAGTGTCTGTATTCAATCGACATTATCGATGTGAAATATCGAAATTATTGCACATTTGCGGTGGTGGACGGCTGCGGTGCTGCCGCCGGCCGGGCCAGTGCATCGGCAGACGCAGCCCGAAAGGGCTTGTAGCTCGCAAGCCCCAGAACGGCGAGCATGCCCAGGCCGCCCAGCAGGGCAAAGGTGGAACGCAGACCGATGGCATCGGCCGTCATGCCCGTGGCGATGGCACCGAGCGGCGCCAGCGCTACCGAGGCAAAGCGCATGGTGGCCGTCACGCGCCCGAGCAGTGCATCAGGTGTCAC
>DASSQC010000320.1:0-7955 GCA_035702705.1 Burkholderiaceae bacterium
GGTCCGAACATCGGCCTGATCAACTCCATGGCGCTGTATGCCCGCCTGAACGAATACGGTTTCCTCGAGACGCCGTATCGCAAGGTGGTGGACGGCAAGGTCACCAATCAGGTGGACTACCTCTCGGCCATCGAGGAAGGCAAGTACATCATCGCGCAGGCCAACGCTGCGCTGAACGAGAAGGGTGAGTTCACCGACGAACTCGTGGCCGCCCGCGACGCCGGCGAAACCATCCTGACCGCGCCCGAGCGCGTGCAGTACATGGACGTGGCCCCGGGCCAGATCGTCTCGGTGGCTGCCTCGCTGATTCCCTTCCTCGAGCACGACGATGCGAACCGCGCGCTGATGGGCGCCAACATGCAACGTCAGGCCGTGCCCTGCCTGCGCACCGAGAAGCCGCTGGCCGGCACCGGCATCGAGCGCACGGTGGCCGTGGACTCGGGTACGACGGTGCAGGCACTGCGGGGTGGCGTGGTCGACTATGTCGATGCCAACCGCATCGTGGTGCGTGTGAACGACGATGAGAACGTCGCCGGCGAGGTGGGCGTCGACATCTACAACCTCATCAAGTTCACCCGTTCCAACCAGAACACGAACATCACCCAGCGTCCCATCGTCAACAAGGGTGACAAGATCGCCAAGGGCGACGTGATTGCCGACGGCGCGAGCACCGACCTGGGCGAGCTCGCCCTGGGCCAGAACATGCTCGTCGCGTTCATGCCCTGGAACGGCTACAACTTCGAAGACTCGATCCTGATCTCCGAGCGTGTGGTGGCCGATGACCGCTACACCTCGATCCACATCGAGGAACTCAACGTGATGGCCCGTGACACCAAGCTGGGGTCCGAGGAAATCACGCGTGACATCAGCAACCTGTCCGAGAACCAGCTCGGCCGTCTGGATGACTCCGGCATCGTCTACATCGGTGCCGAGGTCGAAGCGGGCGACGTGCTGGTCGGCAAGGTGACGCCCAAGGGCGAAACCACGCTCACGCCCGAAGAGAAGCTGCTGCGCGCCATCTTCGGCGAGAAGGCCAGCGACGTGAAGGACACCAGCCTGCGCGTGCCCTCGGGCATGAACGGCACGGTGATCGATGTCCAGGTGTTCACCCGCGAAGGCATCCAGCGCGACAAGCGCGCCCAGTCGATCATCGACGACGAGCTCAAGCGCTTCCGCCAGGACCTGAACGATCAGCTGCGCATCGTCGAGGCCGATACCTTCCAGCGCCTGGAAAAGATGCTGACCGGTCAGATCGCCACTGGCGGCCCCAAGAAGCTCGCCAAGGGCACCAAGCTCACCAAGGAATACCTGGCCGAGCTCGAGAAGTACCACTGGTTCGACATCCGTCTGGAAGACGATGCCGCTGCCAATACGCTCGAAGCCGCCAAGGAGTCGCTCGAGCAGAAGCGCCATGCGTTCGACCTTGCCTTCGAAGAGAAGCGCAAGAAGCTCACGCAGGGCGACGAGCTGCCCCCGGGCGTGCTCAAGATGGTCAAGGTCTACCTCGCCGTCAAGCGCCGTCTGCAGCCCGGTGACAAGATGGCCGGCCGTCACGGCAACAAGGGCGTCGTCTCCAAGATCGTCCCTGTCGAAGACATGCCCTACATGGCCGACGGCCGCCCCGTCGACATCGTGCTCAACCCGCTGGGCGTGCCCTCACGGATGAACGTGGGCCAGGTGCTCGAGGTCCACCTCGGCTGGGCCGCCAAGGGGATCGGCGAGCGCATCGGCGAGATGCTGCAGAAGGAGGCCCGCGCCTCCGAAGTACGCAGCTTCCTGGACAAGGTCTACAACGAGCGTGGCCAGAAGGAGGACCTCAAGTCCTTCAAGGACGACGAGATCATTGCCATGGCCAAGCAGCTCAGCAAGGGCGTGCCCTTCGCCACACCAGTGTTTGACGGTGCGGCCGAAGAGGACATCAAGGCCATGCTCGACCTCGCCTACCCCGACGAGCTCGCCAGCCAGCTGCAGATGACGCCGACCAAGACCCAGGTGCGCCTGTTCGATGGTCGCACCGGTGACGCCTTCGAGCGTCCGGTGACCGTGGGCTACATGCACATCCTGAAGCTGCACCACCTGGTCGACGACAAGATGCACGCCCGTTCCACCGGCCCCTACAGCCTCGTCACGCAGCAGCCGCTGGGCGGCAAGGCGCAGTTCGGTGGCCAGCGCTTCGGCGAAATGGAAGTCTGGGCGCTCGAAGCCTATGGCGCGTCCTACGTGCTGCAGGAGATGCTGACGGTGAAGTCCGACGACGTGAATGGCCGCACCAAGGTGTACGAGAACATCGTCAAGGGTGATCACGTCATCGACGCCGGCATGCCGGAATCCTTCAATGTGCTGGTGAAGGAAATCCGCTCGCTCGGCATCGACATCGACCTGGAACGCAACTGATTCGGAGTGGAGTAAACGATGAAAGCCCTACTCGACCTATTCAAGCAAGTTCAGGCTGAAGAGCAGTTTGATGCCATCAAGATCGGCATCGCTTCGCCTGAGAAGATCCGTTCCTGGTCCTACGGCGAGGTCAAGAAGCCCGAGACCATCAACTACCGCACCTTCAAGCCGGAGCGCGATGGCCTGTTCTGCGCCAAGATCTTCGGCCCGATCAAGGACTACGAGTGCCTGTGCGGCAAGTACAAGCGCCTGAAGCACCGCGGCGTGATCTGCGAGAAGTGCGGCGTTGAAGTCACGCTGGCCAAGGTGCGCCGTGAGCGCATGGGCCACATCGAGCTGGCCGCACCCTGCGCGCACATCTGGTTCCTGAAGTCCCTGCCCAGCCGCCTGGGCATGGTGCTGGACATGACCCTGCGCGACATCGAGCGCGTGCTGTACTTCGAAGCATTCGTCGTGATCGATCCGGGCATGACGCCGCTCAAGCGTTGCCAGATCATGACCGAGGACGACTACCTCGCCAAGGTCGAGGAGTACGGCGACGAGTTCACCGCCATCATGGGCGCCGAAGGCATCCGTGAGCTGCTCAAGTCGATCAACATCGACCAGCAGGTGGACACCCTGCGCCAGGAGCTCGGCGCCACCTCGTCCGAAGCCAAGATCAAGAAGTACGCCAAGCGCCTGAAGGTGCTCGAGGCCTTCCAGCGTTCGGGCATCAAGCCCGAGCACATGGTGCTCGAAGTGCTGCCGGTGCTGCCGCCTGAACTGCGTCCGCTGGTGCCGCTGGACGGTGGCCGCTTCGCGACCTCGGATCTGAACGATCTGTATCGCCGCGTCATCAACCGCAACAACCGCCTGAAGCGCCTGCTCGAACTCAAGGCCCCTGAAATCATCGTGCGCAACGAAAAGCGCATGCTGCAGGAAGCCGTGGACTCGCTGCTGGACAACGGTCGTCGCGGCAAGGCCATGACCGGCGCGAACAAGCGCGCCCTGAAGTCCCTGGCCGACATGATCAAGGGCAAGGGTGGCCGCTTCCGCCAGAACCTGCTGGGCAAGCGCGTGGACTACTCCGGCCGTTCCGTGATCGTGGTGGGCCCGACGCTCAAGCTGCACCAGTGCGGCCTGCCCAAGCTGATGGCCCTGGAGCTGTTCAAGCCCTTCATCTTCAATCGCCTCGAGGCGATGGGTCTGGCCACGACCATCAAGGCCGCCAAGAAGATCGTCGAGAACCAGGAACCGGTGGTGTGGGACATCCTCGAAGAGGTGATCCGCGAGCACCCCGTGATGCTCAACCGCGCCCCGACCCTGCACCGCCTGGGCATCCAGGCCTTCGAACCGACCCTGGTCGAAGGCAAGGCCATCCAGCTGCACCCGCTGGTCTGCGCCGCCTTCAACGCCGACTTCGACGGCGACCAGATGGCCGTGCACGTTCCGCTGTCGCTCGAAGCGCAGATGGAAGCCCGCACCCTGATGCTGGCCTCCAACAACGTGATCTTCCCGGCCTCCGGCGAACCCTCGATCGTGCCCTCGCAGGACATCGTGCTGGGTCTGTACTACACGACCCGTGCGCGCGTGAACGGCAAGGGCGAGGGCATGTTCTTCGCCGATGTCGGCGAAGTGCACCGCGCCCTGCAGTCCGGCGAGGTCGAGATCACCTCCCGGGTGACCGTGCGCATCAAGGAGCAGCTCAAGGACAAGGCCACCGGTGAGATCCGCGAGCAGATCCGCCGCGTGGAGACGACCGTCGGTCGCGCGATCCTCTCCGAGATCATGCCTGCCGGCCTGTCCTTCGACCACATCAACAAGCCGCTCAAGAAGAAGGAGATCAGCAAGCTGATCAACGCCTCCTTCCGCCGCTGCGGCCTGCGCGCCACCGTGGTGCTGGCCGACCAGCTGATGCAGAACGGCTTCAAGCTGGCCACCCGCGCCGGCATCTCGATCGCCATGAGCGACATGCTCATCCCGAAGGCCAAGCACGACATCGTCGCGGCTTCGTCCAAGGAAGTGAAGGAGATCGACCAGCAGTACGCCTCCGGTCTGGTGACCGCCGGCGAGCGCTACAACAAGGTCGTGGACATCTGGGGCCGTGCCGGCGACCAGGTCTCCAAGGCCATGATGGACCAGCTCGCCACCGAGGAGGTCGTCGACCGCCACGGCAACAAGACGCGCCAGGAGTCCTTCAACTCCATCTACATGATGGCCGACTCCGGTGCCCGCGGTTCCGCAGCACAGATCCGCCAGCTGGCCGGCATGCGCGGCCTGATGGCCAAGCCCGACGGCTCGATCATCGAGACCCCCATCACGGCGAACTTCCGTGAAGGTCTGAACGTTCTGCAGTACTTCATCTCCACGCACGGCGCTCGTAAGGGTCTGGCCGACACGGCGCTGAAGACCGCCAACTCCGGCTACCTCACCCGCCGTCTGGTGGACGTGACGCAGGACCTGGTGGTGACCGAGGACGACTGCGGCACCATCAACGGCGTGAACATGAAGGCCCTGGTCGAGGGCGGTGAAGTCATCGAAAAGCTCGCCGACCGGATCCTCGGCCGTGTGCTGGTCAATGACGTCATCAACCCCGAGACGGGCGACGTGCTCTACGCCGCCGGCTTCCTGCTGGATGAAGATGCCGTCGAGCGCATCGAGGCCCTGGGCATCGATGAGGTGAAGGTTCGCACCCCGCTGACCTGCGAAACCCGCCATGGTCTGTGCGCCAAGTGCTACGGCCGCGACCTGGGCCGCGGCGCGCTGGTGAACGCCGGCGAAGCCGTAGGCGTGATCGCCGCGCAGTCGATCGGCGAACCCGGCACGCAGCTGACCATGCGTACCTTCCACATCGGTGGTGCCGCATCGCGTGCCGCCGTGGCCTCCGGCGTCGAAGCCAAGTCCAACGGCACCGTGCGCTTCCAGGCCATGCGCTACGTGACTAACGCCAAGGGCGATCAGATCGTGATCTCCCGCTCCGGCGAAGTGCTCATCACGGACGACAACGGCCGTGAGCGCGAGCGTCACAAGATCCCCTACGGCGCCACCCTGGCCGTGATGGACGGCAAGAAGATCACGGCGGGCACCAACCTCGCCACCTGGGATCCGCTGACCCGTCCGATCATCACGGAGTACGCCGGTCGCGCCAAGTTCGAGAACGTCGAAGAAGGCCTGACCGTGGCCAAGCAGGTGGACGAAGTCACCGGCCTGTCCACGCTGGTGGTCATCGACGCCAAGCGCCGCGGCTCGACCAAGGCCGTGCGTCCGCAGATCAAGCTCGTGGATGAAGCCGGCAAGGAAGTCACGCTGGCCGGCACCGACCACCCGGTGACCATCACCTTCCCGGTGGGCGCGCTCATCACGGTGAAGGACGGCCAGGAGATCAAGCCGGGCGAACTGCTCGCCAAGATCCCGACCGAAAGCCAGAAGACCCGCGACATCACCGGCGGTCTGCCGCGTGTGGCCGAGCTCTTCGAAGCCCGCTCGCCCAAGGATGCCGGCATGCTGGCCGAGGTGACGGGTACCGTGACCTTCGGCAAGGAAACCAAGGGCAAGCAGCGTCTGGTCATCACCGACCTCGACGGCAACGCGCACGAGTTCCTGATCCCCAAGGACAAGAACGTGCTGGTGCACGAAGGCCAGGTGGTGAACAAGGGCGAACTGATCGTCGACGGTCCGGCCGATCCGCAGGACATCCTGCGTCTGCTGGGTATCGAGGCCCTGGCCCGCTACATCGTCGACGAGGTGCAGGACGTCTACCGTCTGCAGGGCGTGAAGATCAACGACAAGCACATCGAAGTGATCGTGCGTCAGATGCTGCGCCGCGTGCAGGTGCTGTCGGCTGGCGACACCACCTTCATCCCCGGTGAGCAGGTCGAGCGTTCGGAGCTCCTCAACGAGAACGACCGCGTGATCGCCGAAGGCAAGACGCCGGCCACCTACGAAAACGTGCTGCTGGGCATCACCAAGGCCTCCCTGTCCACGGACTCGTTCATCTCCGCGGCCTCCTTCCAGGAGACCACCCGCGTGCTGACCGAAGCCGCCATCATGGGCAAGAAGGACGACCTGCGTGGCCTGAAGGAGAACGTGATCGTCGGCCGCCTGATTCCTGCCGGTACCGGCCTGGCCTACCACCATGCCCGCAAGGAGCGCGAGAAGGCCGAGGAAGCCGAACGTCTGGCCGCCAACGAGGCGCTCACCATCGAGTCCGTGTTCGGTCCCTCGACCGGCACGGCGGAAGTGGCTGCCGAAGAGGGCGAGGCCGCCAGCCCCGACCAGGGCGCGGCGGAGTAAGCCGCATCGGCCCGAGGCGATGCATCGGGCCACTGAATACGCCGCGCTCGGAAACGGGCGCGGCGTTTTTCTTTGCACTGTTGCGGGTGCTGCCGTTCAAGCCCGCGTCCGAACACATAGAACGAGCATTCATGCGCCTCTTCAGGCCAAAATGGCTGAAGAGGTCCGCCAGACAAGCGACAGGCCGCTTGCACACCCGCGTGGCCGCACCCGGCCGCCGACCTGAAAGTTCTCAACCATGTTCAGCTACCGCCACGGTTTCCATGCCGGCAACCACGCCGATGTGCTCAAGCACATGGCCCTGCTGCATGTCGTGAACTACCTCACGGAAAAGGGCGCGCCGCTCATGGTGGTGGACACCCACGCCGGCGCCGGCGCCTATTCACTGGAGGACGCCTTTGCGCAGAAGAGCGGTGAATACCTCGAAGGCATCGCCCGCCTCTGGAACGCCAAGCACCTGCCCGCACCCCTGGCCCGCTACGTGGAGGCCGTGCGTGCGCTGAACGTGGAAGGCGATGCCAAGCTGCAGGACGCCCCTCTGCGCTTCTACCCCGGCTCGCCGCTGCTGCTGCTCAACGCCCTGCGGCCCGAGGACAAGCTGCGCCTGTTCGAGCTGCACCCCACCGACATCGAGCTGCTCGCCCGCAACTTCAAGGGCGTGGGCGCGCCGCGCCAGATCATGATCCAGCGCGCGGACGGCTTTGCAGGGCTGAAGGCCTTTCTGCCGCCGCCTTCGCGTCGCGGCTTCGTGCTGATCGACCCCAGCTACGAGGACAAGGCCGACTACGCCCGCGTGGCCGAGACCGTGGCCGATGCGCTCAAGCGCTTTCCCACCTGCACGATCATGGTCTGGTACCCCGTGCTGCCGCGCCCCGAGGCCCGCAACCTCGTGCCGCGCCTGCAGCGCGTCGCGCCCAAGTGGGTCAATGCCCAGCTGCATGTGGCCGGTCCGCGCCGCGCGAGCGATGGCGGCAGCTCCATGACCGGCAGCGGCCTGTTCGTCATCAATCCGCCCTATACCCTGGGCACCATGCTCGTGCAGACCCTGCCCAAGCTCGTCGAACTGCTGCGCCAGGACGGGGGGGCCACCCATGTGCTCGAAGGCGGGGAAAAGAAGGCGCCGGGCAAGTCGGCCCGGCCGCAGCCGCAAGCGCAGCCCGAGCGAGGCCACGGCGCCGAGCGCAGTGCACCCGCGCCCAAGAGCACCCGCACGCCCGCCAAGCGCAAGCCGCTGGATCTCGAACCCGACCCGCGCGAGCCCAAGGACGATCCGCGCTTTCGGCGCTGAC
>DASSQC010000321.1:0-3532 GCA_035702705.1 Burkholderiaceae bacterium
AAACCCCGCGTTCGAAATCAGGCTGGTTTGCGGATCGGGGCGAGGAGCTCCGATACCCCACCAGCGGCTGCCGTATTCAAGAATCTGGCCCGACTTGGTGTACACACGAAATCGTGTCGGCCCGCTGCCGGACGAAACGCCCGTGGCATCAGCGTTGTCGCTGATGGCAATGATGCGTGAATAATTGTCTAGTTCCGTGCGGAATTCCCAGGCCTTGCACAGCCCTGAGGCGATCACGCCAGAGATGTTTGGGCAACTCACCTGCGTGAGCCCACCGCTTACCGGTACAAGACGCTGTCCATCCAGACAGAACGCGTCATTGCCACTGAACGGGTCGGTGATGTTGTCGTAGTTGACGGGCTCGCGAACCCCGTCGGTGGCGATCGTCTTCGGACAGCGCGTGATCGACGACGTGCCAGAGAGATTCCAGCCCACCCCGAGATTGCCCTCACCCCCCTGACTGTTGTAGACAAAGGCGAGATTAGGTTGCAGACCATTCACACCAGGTGACACTGAGATGGGAATGCTGAAGGTCGCGGCACCACTCTCGGACACGGCGAATTGACCTGCCGTGGCACCGATCCCAACCGTCCCAGGCAGTGCCAGTGCCGGCACATTTGGCGCCTCGGAGGCGGCGATCAGCGTGTTTGTCGTGCTCTGCGCCCCCTGATTGTCGGTGGCCACCACGCTGACTTGATAGAGCCCCGCGGCCACACTCCCCAGCGCCAGGTCACAGCTCGTCGCGTTGCTGCAGGTTTGGCTGTATACCGTGCCACCGGTTGTGAGTTGCGCCGTGACTTGGATGGTGTTGACGGCGCCGCCAGGATCGGACGCGGTAGCTCGCAACGTTCCTGTCTGGCCCACGATCAGAGGCGATACTGGCGCGATGCCCATGATTTGGGGAGGTGAATTGACCGCCACGGTCACGTTTGCGCTGGCAGAGTTGGCTGTACGTACCCCTGCTTCGACGACTTGCGCCGAGAAGGTATAGGCAGAAGTGCTCGCTGGATACTGACCGGTATAGCTGTAGGTGTTGGTGCCCGCGGTGGGGACAACCGTTGCCCCGGGAATCGGGCTGCCATTCAGGAAGAACTGCACCTGGGTGAGGCTGCCGCAGGCGGCGTCGGTACTTTGTTGGCCTACTGTCGCCGTTAGCGTGATTGTTGCTTGTCCCCCAGTAGTCACCCCAAAGCTCGCACCATTCGCCGGCGCGGTGAGGGCAACCGTGGGGCCGCACACGGCGATCGTCTGTTGCGTGGAGTAACCCACCGCCGCACCATCATCGGTCGCCTTCGCGCGCAGCACGTAGCTGCCCGGCCCCGGCGGCGTCCAGCTCTTGCCGGCGCAGCTGAAGGGCCGGGTCGGCGACGCGGCACTGTTGGCGCAGCTTTGGCCGGCGATCGGGCTGAAGGAGGCGTCGGTGCTGCGCTTGTATTCATAGTCGATGCTGGCGACATAGCCGGCGGCATCCGGGTCACTGGCCGTCGCGGCGAGACTAAGCGCGGTGGCGAGCGGCTGGACCGCCGTAGGGGTGACGCTGAAGCTCGAGACACCCGGCGGGGCGTTGATGGCGCTGAGCTGCACCTGATCGATGAAGGTCGTGCGATCGGCATCACACTGCGTGGCGCTCATCTCGATGCGCTGGCTGCCCGCCCCGACGCTGATCGGCGGGCTCGTGTACTGGGTGAAGCCGGCGCTTGCCGTGCTGGCGAACAGCGCCTGATTGACCCCACCGACCCGCAGCTGGATCGGCTGCACGAGCGTCTGCCCGTTGTAGGTGCGCGTCGCCCAGCGCAGCGTGATCTGGATGGTTTTAGCGGCACTGAAGCCGATGTCCTGCCAGATCGTGCCCGCCGTCATCCCCACCCCACATTGCAGCGCTGCGGTCTGAAACCCCTCCGGGGCGTTGGGCGCTACCCATGCGCTGCCATTGCGCTGGATCGAGGCGCGGCCGACAAACGTCCAGTCCGCCCCGCTCGGGTTCTGCGTGAAGCCATTCACCACCCCGACCTGCGAGGGCGTCTCGAAACCACCGTTGAGCAGCGTTTCGGCCGCCAGCACGGTGAGGCTTTGACTGGCGCTACTGATCGCGCCCAAGTGATCGGTGGCCTCGGCGGTAAAGGTTTGCGCGCCCACCGTGAGCGGGGAGACGGTGACGCTCAGCGGCGGCGCACTCGCCGGCGCCGTGGCCGTGCTCTCCGGGGCCAGCGCGACGCCGTTGCGAAGCACCCGCAGCCGCTTGACGCCGTCGCCATCGCTGGCGCTGGCGCTGGCCTGCAGCGTGCTGCCCGCCCAGGCGGTGGCCTGCGCGGGTGAATTGTTGACCGTGAGCGCTAGAGTGACCGCTGGCGGCGGGTTCACCGGCGCCGGGGCGCTGAGCCTGAGAATGCGCACCTGATCGAGGTGGTAGGCGAGCAAGTCCGCCCCCGTGAGCGCGAGCGTGACGCTGCCGCCAGTGGCCACCGTGAAGGGGTCGGACTGCACCTCGGCGAAGGCGGTGCCGCCTGCGGGGTGCAGCAGGGTGGGGCCAAACAGGGTGTAGGGCTGCTCGATGCCGTTGACGCTGAGCTTGAAGATGCCGTCGGAGGCGCGCGCGATGAGCACGTAGCTGCCGGCCTCGAGCGTGAGTGCCTGGCTGATGCTCGAGCCACTACCGGTGCCGTTGCCGCGACTGTACTGCTTGCCCGAGGAGGTGCGCGGGCGGTCCGACACGAGCGAGCCGCCGTTGCCGTAAATCGCTGTGGCGCTGCCAAACGTCCACGAGGCGCCGCTCGGTTGTTTCTTCTGCGGGCGGCCGAGGCTGTCGAGCGGGAGGCCCAGATCCGGCACTTCAAAGCCGGCGTTGCCGATGTTCGGGCCGGCGTAGTTGAGACTGAGGGCGTCGAGCTGTACCGGCTGATAGCTGCCGACGCAGCTTTCTGCGAGCCGCAGGCTGTAGCTGCCCGCGGCGAGCGTGAAGCTGGCCGTGGTGTACGTTTCAAAGAACCCGAGCGCGGTCGGTGCCGGCAGCTCCGCGAGCGCAACAAAGCTGCCTGCGCTCAGGTAGCCGAGCGTGGTGGCGCAGCCGACGCCGCCAGCCGCCGTGGCGACGCGCGCCGACAGACTGTAGGTGCCCGCCGCCAGCGTCACCGCGCTGGCCGTGGTGGCCGTCCCCGCACTGCTCGCGCCCGCAGCGCGCAGGCTGAGCAGCCCGCTGCCCGAGATACCGGCGACGTTGCTGCCGCTCGATCCCACGCTGGCCCCGCCCGAGAGCGTCCAGCCGCCGCTGCCTTCAAAGCTCGCGTTGACCAGCGCCGCCGGGACGTTGAGCAGCGTGACCTGATCGAGGTAGAGATAGTCCCCCGCCGCGGGTGTGGCCCCGACCTTCGTGGCGGCGAACCGGATCTCGTAGCTGCCCGCCGCCGCAATGCTGAACGGCACCGTCCACCACTGCTCGAGCTGCGGGTTGCCCGCCTGCCCCGCCACCCGCGGCTCGATCGGCGTGTCCACCGCAACCCCACCCACCGTGATTGCAAGCGCATTGGCCCCACCG
>DASSQC010000322.1:0-3729 GCA_035702705.1 Burkholderiaceae bacterium
CATCAACACCACCAGCCCGAAGGCCACCAGCCCGTGCAGACCGGTCAGCACCCACGACGGGTCCGCGACGGTGTAGATGGCGCGATAGGCGGCATCGCCCAGCAGAAGGAGCGTGGCAGCAGCTGCGCACATGAGGCTGATGGCCCGCGGCAGCAGCAGGCCGGCGGCGGCCAGCGGCATCAGCAGCAGCACCGCCAGACCGCTGCGGATGCCGTCAGTCTGGAACAGGATCTGGCCGATGAACAGGAGGTCCAGGAAGAACTGCGCCAGCACCTGTGCATGGAAGCTGCGCCGGATCGTCAGGGCCAGCCAGGCAAAACCGCAGGAGAAGGCAAAGTAAGCCAGCAGCAGGGCCAGCCACTGGCCTTCATTGGGCAGATTCGTGCCTGACAGCTGCAGGCCCAGCAGCACCTGCGCCAGCACCAGTGCGGCCAGCACCAGCGTGCGAGCCAAAGCGAAAACGGACAGCGATCGCCAGGCATTCATGCCGGGCAGACTGGTCAGGGACAGCACACTCATCGCACGCAGCGGGTACGGACCCGGTCAGGCATCCTGCGCCAGCCTGGCATGCGCGTCGGTGCAGTAGAAGCGCCCGCCCCGCACCACACCGGCCGACATCGGCGTGAGGGCCTTGCAATGCTGGCAGGACAGCATGCGCTCGGGCGCAGACTGACGAGCGCCGCGCGGCGCCGGATTGTCGGCTTCGTCCTCCCGGCTGCGTGCGCCCAGCGCACGACGCAGGGCATAGGCGACCACGAACACAAGAATCAGAATCAGGACGATCTTGCCCATGGGGGTCTCCAGAGGTCCGGCCGGGTTCAGCTCAGCCGGTGCAGGATGGCCTCGGCCACGAAGCGGCTGCCCACATAGGCCAACGAAAGGGTGACGAATCCGGTCAGTGTCCAGCGCACGGCAGTGCGACCGCGCCAGCCACCCAGCCAACGGCCCAGCAGCAGTCCAAGCAGGATCGCCCAGGCCAGCACCGAAAACAGGGTCTTGTGATCAAAGCGCAGTCCACCCATGCCTTCGCCCTGCGCCACGATCACGCCGAGCGCGAGTGCAATGCTCAGCACGATGAAGCCCACCGCGAGCATGCGGAACAGCAGATGCTCCAAAGGCACCAGCGCCGGTGCGTTGCGCTGCAGCACCGCACGCAGCGGGTTGACCGGTCCGGCACGCTCGAGGCTCTTGCGATGCAGGCCGCGGTCCACGATCACCATCAGCACCGCATGGATCGCAGCGATGCCCACGACGGCGTAGGCCACCATCGCCAGCCACAGGTGGGCCTTGAGCATGGGGTGCCCGATGGGCAGCACCACCCCCTTGAACCAGAGCGGCAGCGGCAGGGCCACGGCGGCCGCGCCGAACACCATGGGCCGCATGGCATGGATGCGCACATAACGCTCCTCGAGCAGGAAAAAGAGCGTGCCCAGTGCAGTGAACAGGGTCAGGGCCTGCGCAAACCCGAAGCGCATGCCGGCAATCGCATGGAAGTCCTGGCCGAGCAGCGTCACGTGCGCCAGCAGCGCCACCCAGGGCAGACGCAGCTCCCAGCCGCTTGGCCGGTACAGCTCGGTGGCCTGCATGCGGCTCGCGGCGCGCAGGGCCAGCGCGGCGTAGCACGTGCAGGCCAGCGCATACACTATCCAGATGATGTGACGAGGCTCCATCCGGCCGAGTGTAGCGGTGCAATTTGCGCACTCACGCGGCCCGCCGGCCTCCTTGTCCGGACGTGTCGCGCGAGCGCCCGATCAATGGCGTGGAGCGCGCAACCGGCCCGATGAATGGCCCCCGCTGCGGCCCGCAATCCGCGCCGCCCCAATCCTTATCCGGTAGCTCCCATGCTCGAATCGCTTTCCACCCGCCTGGCCCGTGTCGTCAAGACCATGAAGGGCGAGGCGCGCCTGACCGAATCCAACACCGCCGACATGCTGCGCGAGATCCGCATGGCGCTGCTGGAGGCCGACGTGGCCCTGCCCGTGGTGCGCGAGTTCATCGCCAAGGTCAAGGAGCGCGCACTGGGCCAGGACGTGGTCGGCTCGCTCTCCCCCGGCCAGGCGCTGGTGGGCGTGGTGCATCGCGAGCTGGCCAATGTCATTGGTGCGGACCTGGGCAAGGATGCCAGCCAGATCAATCTGGCCACCCAGCCGCCGGCCATCATCCTCATGGCCGGCCTGCAGGGCGCGGGCAAGACCACCACGGTGGCCAAGCTCGCCAAGCATCTGATCGACACCCGCAAGAAGAAGGTGCTCACCGTCTCGGGCGACGTCTACCGCCCCGCCGCCATCGAGCAGCTCAAGACCGTGACCGCGCAGGCCGGTGCAGAGTGGTTTCCGTCCACGCCGGACCAGAAGCCGGTGGACATTGCGCGCGCCGCACTGGACTACGCCCGCAACCACTACTTCGATGTACTGATCGTCGACACCGCCGGTCGCCTGGCCATCGACGAGGCCATGATGAAGGAGATCGCCGAGCTGCATGCCGCGATCAAGCCGATCGAGACCCTGTTCGTGGTGGACGCCATGCAGGGTCAGGACGCGGTCAATGTGGCCAAGGCCTTCTCCGATGCCCTGCCGCTCACCGGCGTGGTGCTCACTAAGACCGATGGCGACAGCCGTGGCGGTGCAGCCCTGTCGGTACGCCACATCACCGGCAAGCCGATCAAGTTCATCGGCGTGTCCGAGAAGATCGGCGGGCTGGAGGCCTTTGACGCCGACGGCTTTGCCAACCGCATCCTGGGTATGGGCGACATCGTCGCACTGGTGCAGGAAGCCACCAAGGCCATCGATGTGGCCGAAGCGCAGAAGCTCGCCGAAAAGCTCAAGAAGGGCAATCGCTTCGACCTCGAAGACTTCAAGGCGCAGATCGGCCAGATGAAGAACATGGGCGGCATGCAGGGCCTGCTGGACAAGCTGCCGGCGCAGTTCCAGCAGGCCGCCAGCCAGGTGAATCAGGATGAAGCCGCCAAGAAGGTGCGCCGCATGGAAGGCATCATCAACAGCATGACGCCGGGCGAGCGCGCCAAGCCCGAACTCATCAAGGCCAGCCGCAAGCGGCGCATCGCCACCGGCGCCGGCGTCACTGTGCAGGAAGTCAACCGCCTGCTCAACGAGTTCGACCAGATCGCCGGCATGATGAAGAAGATGCAGGGCGGCGGTCTGGGCAAGATGATGCGCGCCATGGGCGGGCTCAAGCGCGGCTTTCCCGGCTTCGGCCCGCGCTGATCCTGCGCTGTCGCATCGGCCGTGAGCATCCAGCCCGCTCGCATCGAGGCTGCTGAATCGGGCACGCCCTTCGCCCCGCAGTTCGACGACGTCTATCACGCCATCGCGGGCGCCCGTGCCCAGGCGGAGCATGTCTTTCTGCACGGCTGCGGCCTGCCCGAGCGCTGGCGCGCGCGCCCGCAGTTCACGGTGCTGGAAACCGGTTTCGGCCTGGGCAACAACTTTCTCACCCTGCTGGCCGCCTGGCGTGCAGACCCAGAACGCTGCGCGGCGCTGCATGTGGTTTCGATCGACGCTCATCCGCCCACCCGTGAGGATCTGGCGCGCTGGCTGCCGGCCGGCACGGACCCGCAGGCAGAGGCCGACCGCGCCGCGCTGATTGCGCAGTGGCCCCCGGCCATTGCCGGCCTGCACCGCCTGAGCTTTGCCGACGGCGCAGTCACGCTCACCCTCGCCCTGGGCGATGTGCAGGCGCTGCTGCCCAAGCTGATGCTGCGTGCCGACG
>DASSQC010000323.1:0-2359 GCA_035702705.1 Burkholderiaceae bacterium
CCAAAGCGGCCGGATTCATGGTCTGCGCTGCGGTTACAGCTCTGCTGATCGCCCACAGCGCGGCGCATGCGCAGCAAGCCAGTCCGCCCCCTGCGCCGGCCAGCCAGGGTGCAGGCCAGACTGCCCCCCAGGGCGCGGACACCAGCGCGGCCCAACACATGGACCCCAGCGCCACACAGCCCGCAGCCGGGGCTGACGCCTCGCCGGTGGACTGCAGCGCCTTCAAGCGCGAGGAACGCTGGCGCGCCTCCCGCACCGAGCAGCGCGCAGACGGCTCGGAATTCGTTACGCCACAGATGCGGGTTGCCTCGCCGATCTACCCGGCCAGCGAGCTGCGCAAGGGGCTCAGCGGCACGGTGCTGATGGAGTTCACGATCGAGGCCAACGGCCAGCCGACGGATCTGGTGGTTCAGCAGACCCCGGGGCCGGCCTTCTCCAGGTACGCCCGCGCCTCGGTGCTCTGCTCGCAGTACCGCCCGGCCACAGTCAACGGCACGCCGGTGGCCATGCGCGTGCGCCTGCCCTTCCGCTACGAGATCTCGCCATGACCACTTCCACTCGCATCGCCTTCATCGGCGGCGGCAACATGGCCACCGCCATCATCGACGGCCTGTTGGCCGCAGGCCGCACGCCGGCCGACTTCTTTGTGGTGGAGCCCTTCGAGGCCACGCGCCAGGTGTCGGTGGCCAAGGGGATGGCCACCGCCACGGAACCCACCGCCGGCTTGAGCGACTGCGGCATCTGGGTTTTGGCCACCAAGCCGCAGACCCTGCAGGGCGCCTGCGAGGCCGCACGCCCGTTTCTGAAGGCCGACACAGTGGTGGTGAGCATTGCCGCGGGCATGCGCATCGAGACCATTGCGCTCTGGCTGGGCGGCCACGGCCGCGTGGTGCGCACCATGCCCAACACGCCTGCCAAGGTGGGCCTGGGTCTGACCGGCATGTTTGCCACCGCCGGCTGCAGCGCCGCCGACAAGGCCG
Organism: Burkholderiaceae bacterium; assembly: GCA_035702705.1. Taxonomy (GTDB): domain Bacteria; phylum Pseudomonadota; class Gammaproteobacteria; order Burkholderiales; family Burkholderiaceae_C; genus Piscinibacterium. Next base: position 981 of record DASSQC010000323.1, read on the forward strand.
CCGCAGAGGCCGTGTTTGCGGCCACCGGCGAGCGCATGTGGGTGGCCACCGAAGCCATGCTCGACCCCATCACCGCAATCACCGGCAGCGGCCCGGGCTACGTGTTCTATTTCATGGAAGCCATGGAGCGCGCCGCCATCGAACTGGGCTTCACGCCGGACGAGGCGCGCAAGCTGTCGGTGGCCGCCTTCCGCGGCGCGGCCGAACTGGCCAAGCAGGACCCCGAGCCGCTGGCCACCCTGCGCGAACGCGTCACCAGCAAGGGCGGCACCACCTATGCGGCGCTCTCCCACATGTGGGACGCCAAGGTGGGCGAAACCATCACCGCGGCCCTGCACAAGGCCAGCGAACGCGCGGCCGAGATGGCCGAGCAGCTGGCGAAGCCGGCGAAGTAGTTCAGAACCGAGGAGCGCGTCATGGTGCCGGCAACCGATGGAAACCTCTCACTTGCAGTGCTGATTGACGCGGACAACGCGAACCCCGGCATCGTCGACGGCCTGCTGGCCGAGGTGGCGAAGTTCGGCGTGGCCAGCGTGAAGCGCATCTATGGCGACTGGACGACGCCGAATCTCGGTGCGTGGAAGCAGGTGCTGCTGGAGCACTCCATCCAGCCGGTGCAGCAGTTCCGCTATACCACCGGCAAGAACGCCACCGACAGCGCCATGATCATCGACGCCATGGACCTGCTGTACGCCGGCACCTATGACGGCTTCTGCATCGTGTCCAGCGACAGCGACTTCACGCGCCTCGCTTCACGTCTGCGAGAAGCCGGCAAGCGGGTGATGGGCTTTGGCGAGAAGAAGACGCCCAAGCCCTTTGTGAGCGCCTGCGACCGCTTCATCTACACCGAGGTCTTCCTGCAGGCAGACAACGAGCCGGAGGCCGCCAAGGCCAAGTCGGCCAAGGAGCTGCGGCAGGACTCCCGCCTGATGAACCTGATCCGCAAGGCGATCGAGGAGACCTCGGACGAAGACGGCTGGGCGCACTTGGGGGGCGTCGGCTCGAACGTGTCCAAGCAGGCGCCCGAGTTCCAGGCGCGCAACTACGGCTATGCGAAGCTCAGTGACTTGATCGAGGCGATCGGCCTGTTCGAGACCGTGCGCCGCGAAAAGGGCGTGCTGGTGCGCGACAAGAAGCCCCGCCCCAGGGGCAACGGCGGCTGAGGCGCGGGCGGTGGCGCGCCCGGGGTGCATGCCCCGGCCGCGCTGGCCGCCTCAGGCCTGCTTCTCGGTTTCCTTGTGCGGCAGGTCCAGGCCGCGGCGCTGCGCCATGGCGCGGCCGACGGTGCGGCGCACATCGGCCGGCAGCAGGCGCTGCGCATAGGGCAGGACGATGCTGTCTTCGATGGCGAGGTGGCGCTGCGTGGCGTCGCGGAACTG
>DASSQC010000324.1:0-5633 GCA_035702705.1 Burkholderiaceae bacterium
GGGTACCCAGGCCGTGCTGGCGCGGATGCGGCCGTCGCGGGCCTGTTCGGTGTCCAGCGCGGCGAGCATGTTGTTGCCCTGTGCGGCGCCGTTCGTGCCGGCATCGATCTGCCAGCCGATGCGGGCAATGCAGGCCTGCGGGTTCGCTTCGCGCACGGCGTCCTCACAGCGGATCTTGTACTGCCCATACTCGTCGCGGGCGTTGCGCGGGTCGTTCACCCGGTGCGGGCCGTCGGGCAGGTGGTCGAACACCATGGCCGTACTGGTGAACAGGAAGGGCGCGCCGCGCTCGCCTGCCCAGCGTGCAAGCAGGCCCGCCCACCCCGTGCTGCCGAAGCCGAGATGGGCAATGGCGTCCGGTGCCGCCACGTCGAGCCAGGCGCGGCAGGCGGGCAGATCGTCCGGCGGCACCTGGCGGCGGTCCCAGGCCAGCACGCGGTGGCCGGCGGCCTGTGCGGCGCGGGCCAGGTGGGGGGCGAGGGTGCCGTTCAGGCCGGTGATGAGCAGTTGCATCGTCTGCACTGTATGCGCAGTGGCTCCGGCCCGATGCGCCGCGCTTGCCGCAAGCCGCCGCAACCGCGTCAGCCGACGCACCGGGCCAGTGGGCCGGTGCTTGACGCTTTGCCGTGCTGCAACAAGACTGCGGGTATCTGACCGTAGAGTCAGTTAATCAAACGACAAACACGCAGCGCCCGCACGATTGCCCGTGTGCCCGGTCGCCCTCGGCCGATCACCCCCGAATCTCCAGACGCTGTCTCTTCTCCTGCTGGGCTTGAAGCGCGCCGCCCCCGGCGATCCCGGGGGCGGTCTGCGCCCGGGTCCGATGCTGAGGCCTGTCCGACCCGGGCGCCCGCTCAAGAACGCCACACCCATGACCGCCGTCTCGCTCACCCCCCGCCAGGAAGGCCGCCTGCTCGCGACCCTGGCCGGCATCCAGTTCACGCACATCCTGGACTTCATGATCATGATGCCGCTGGCGCCGATGCTCTCGCGCGCCTTCGGCCTGTCGCCGGCGCAGTTCGGCCTGCTGGTCTCCATCTACACCCTGGCCGCGGCGGTGACGGCGATTCTGGCGGCCAGCGCGGTGGACCGCTTCGATCGGCGCAAGCTCGTGCTCGGCCTGTATGCCGCCTTCAGCCTGGCCACCGCGGCCTGCGCGCTGGCACCGAGCTACTGGATGCTGATGATCGCGCGCGCTGCCGCCGGCGCCTTCGGTGGCGTGCTCGGGGCGATGGTGCAGACCTACATCGGCGACACCATCCCCTACGAGCGGCGCGGCCGTGCCACCGGCATCGTCATGGCAGCGTTCTCGCTGTCCACGGTGGTGGGTGTGCCGCTGGGCCTGTTTCTCGCCAGCCATGTGCCGGCGCTCGGCTGGCGCGCGCCCTTCATCTTTGCTGCGGTGCTCGGCGGCGGCCTGTGGCTGTTTGCGCGCATCACGCTGCCCTCCATTCCGGCGCGCGTGGGGCCGATGCGGCAGGGCGGTCTGCTCGAGGGTCTGGCACCGATGCGCGACGTGCTCAGCGATGCCAACCACTGGCGCGCCTACAGCTTCATGGCGCTGATGATGTTTGCCAGCTTCACGGTGATTCCCTTCATCACGCTCTATCTCACGTCAAACGTCGGCTTTCCGGAGAAGCTGCTGCCGCTGATGTACCTGATCGGCGGGGCCGGCACCTTCTTCACCAGCCGCTGGTTCGGCAAGCTGGCCGATCAGTACGGCAAGGCGCGCGTGTACCGCTGGCTGGCGGTGGCCGCGATGCTGCCCATCGTGCTGCTCACCCACCTGCCGCCCGTGCCGGTGTGGGCGGTGGTGGGCGTGGCGGCCCTGTTCTTCATTCTGGTGAGCGGGCGCTTTGCGCCGGGCATGGCCATGGTGACCTCGGCCGGCCAGCCGCGTGTGCGTGGCGCCTTCATGAGCCTGAACACCGCGGTGCAGAACGCCGCCAGCGGCACGGCCGCCTTCGTGGCCGGGCTGATCGTGAGCAAGCAGGCCGACGGCACCCTGGCGCACTACAACGTGGTGGGCTATGTGGCCCTGGCCGCCGGCGTGCTGAGCCTGTGGCTGGCCGGGCGCGTGAAGCCCGTGGACGCCGCCGGGCAGCCCGCCGCGGCAAGCGCCGCGCCTGCGGCATCCACCCCCGCAAGCACAGCCCAGCCTGCGGCGGTGCGCGCTGCCGAATAGATCGTTTTCGGCCTTGTTTCTAGGGGCCTGCGATAACCGGCTTGTCGCGCATTGGACAAGCGATAAGCCGGATATCGAGTTTGAATAATAAGTTGATTTCGGACAGAAATTCTAGGCTGAAGCCTCGCCCGGCTCGGCCTCGCTGCGGCGGGCGTAGCGCAGCACCGCAAAGAACAGCGCCACGCTGATCACGATGTCCACGAAGGTGGTGTAGAACAGCCAGGTATCGGTGGACGCCACGCGCGCCACCACCCAGTTCAGCACCGCCATGAACAGGCCCACGCCGCCCAGGCCGAGCGTGAAGCGCGCCGGATCGATCGGCTGCAGGATGTAGCGCTGCATGCGCACGCCGAAGTAGCGCCCGCCGTTGCCCAGCGCATCGCCCAGCATCAGCCCGGCCACGAACAGGCCGAGGATGGTGCCCTTCATCTTCACCATGTCCTCGTCGTCGAACACGATCGAGAAGCCGGCACTCACCAGCAGCATGAAGATGCCGAACATCGCCAGCCCGCCCAGCAGGTCCACGCGCACGAAGCGCTGGATCACCACCACCGCCACGCCGGCGGCGGCGCCCACCAGCGCGGCCGTGGTCAGGTTCGTGTACTTGGCCACCACAAAGAACAGCAGGCCCAGTGCAAGGTCCACGTAGAGCGAGTACTTGTTGCGGTTCCACTGCTCAGTCTGGCGCGCCTGCTCGGCGTGGGCACGCGCCTGCACCACGGGATCGGCGCTGCCTTCGACCATCTTGCGCGACCAGGCCGGCCATTCGATCCTGCGGCCGGGGTGGCTCTCATGCACGAGCTGGCCGTCCAGGTGCACGGCGATCGCGACGCTCCAGCTGTTGATGTAGCCGGCCGTCACCACCAGGCTGCGGCCATCGGCCAGCGTGGTGCGCAGCACGTGATTGCGCTGCCCGCCAGGCGCGGTGTAGTGCGTGCTGTCCTGCGCCAGTGCCCGGCCGTCGAGCGTGAGGGTGCTGGTGAGGGTCTTGAGGTCCACGCGTGTGGTGGCGAGGTAGTTCCGGCCGTCGATCTCGAAGCGGCGCGTGTAGGTCCAGAGCGTCATGGCCGCCATTGTGGGTGGCACATCCGGCAGGGTCACTTGGGGTTTGCCGCGCTGCCCATGTGTCCGCCGCCGGGTGGGGCGTCGGCCCGCACGGCGTGTGGCGGGGCAGCAGCGGCCCGCTCGACCGGCACCGGCTGGGCGCCGACAATGCCCTGCGGCCATTCATGCCGCAGGGAGCCGGGACATGAAACGCGTGACAGGCATTGGCGGCATCTTCTTCAAGGCGCGCGGCGATGCGGCCGCGCTGGCTGCGTGGTACGGCAAGCACCTGGGCATCGATGTGCAACCCTGGGGCGGTGCGGCCTTCAGCTGGGCCGGTCCGGACAATCCGCAGGGCGTGGGCAGCACGATCTGGAGCGTGAACAGCGCAGACTCCGATACCTTCGCACCCAGCACCGCGCCCTTCATGATCAATTACCGGGTGGCGGATGTGCATGCGCTCATCCAGGCCCTGCGCGAAGAGGGTTGCAACGTGCAGGGCGAGGTGCAGGACTCCGAATACGGCAAGTTCGGCTGGGTGCTGGACCCGGAGGGCAACAAGATCGAGTTGTGGGAGCCGCCCGCGGGGCAGTGAGAAGCCGATGACCGCAACGGATGATCTGACAGGGGGCTGCGACTGCGGCCAGGTGCGCTACCGCATGCATCGTCCGCCGATGTTCGTGAATTGCTGCCATTGCAGCTGGTGCCGGCGCGAGACGGGCAGCGCGTTTGCCATCAACGCAATGATCGAGACGGATGCGCTCGAATGCATGGCGGGCACACCGGATCTCATCGAGACGCCCTCGGAAAGCGGGCTGGGTCAGCAGGTGGCCCGCTGCCCGCACTGCCGCGTTGCGCTGTGGAGCCACTATGCGAGCGCCGGGCCGATCATCGCCTTCGTGCGCGTGGGTACCCTGGATGCACCGGAGCGCTGTCCGCCGGGTGCGCACATCTTCACGCGCTCCAGGCTGCCCTGGGTCCTGCTGCCGGCTGACGTGCCGGCCTTCGAGATCTTCTATGAGCGCGAGACGCTGTGGCCGGCGGCCAGCCTGGCGCGCCGCCATGCCTTGCTGCCGCGCATCCACGCCTATCGCGCGCAGCGCGGCCTGCCGCCGCTGTGAGCGCGCTCAGTCAGCCGGCCCGAGAATCCAGCGCAGCCACTCCGGGCGGGCCGTGGGGCGGTTGCACACCGCCGGCGCGGCACCCGGCCCGCCACCGGGCGTACGGTCCGCGGCCAGACGCTGATCGAGCTGGTCCCAGTCACTGAGCAATTGCTCGGCGGTTTCGCGCAGCACGGGGTGCAGGCTGCGCTGTTCGGCCAGCTCGGCCAGGTGGCGCTCCACGCGCCAGGCCAGGGCGGGGCAGACCTGGCCGGTGGCGGCGCGCTGCGCAAAGCTGCTCATCAGCGTGATCAGGGAGGCGAGCAGCACGGCGTCGCTGCTCTGCAGGGCACGGCCTTCGTCCGGACGGGTCAGGTCATCTCGCGCCAGACGCTGCAGGACGTCCTCAGGCCCTGCGCAGGGTGCGGATCGGTCGCCCTGCGCGGGGCAGCTGTCCGGCGGGCACTGCGCAGCCGGCTGTGCATCCAGCGTGCCTGCCGCAGGCCGGCGAAACACCAGCACCGTGGCGCCTGTCGGCGGGTTGTGCCGGTCAGCGGGCATGGTGCGCAAGTGCATCGGGGGTGCCGTGCAGCACGGCAGCGGCCGAGCGCCGTGCCGCGCGGTCGCGCCACATCGCCACGGCAATGAAGCCCATCGGCGCCAGCACCATGATGAGCGAGAGCAGCTGGCCGGCCCAGCCCTCGGCGAGCACTTCGGTCGCGTCGTGCCACCAGGCGTTGTCCACACCGGGCAGTACGCCGGCTTCGGCAAATTCATGCAGCGCATAGATCGCCAGCTGCACCGAGAAGATCACCATGAACACCGCAGTGACCTGGAAGAAGCGCGTGAGGTTGATGCGCTTGCCGTAGCGCGCCCAGCCCCAGGCGAGCAGGCCGGCCAGCGCCAGACCGACGGCGCCGCCGACAGCCAGGTGCAGGGTGGTCTGCATCTGCGCCAGCGAGGCAATCATGGTTGCGGTCTCCACGCCCTCCCGGCCGATCATCAACAGCACGAACACGAACACGGCCAGCCAGGCGGCCGTGCTGGAGTGGTCGGCAGCGGCATCGACCTTGGCGCGGATCTCGCCGGCCATGCGCTTGCCGTGGCGCATCATGTGCCAGGTGCAGGTCAGCACGAGCACGAATGCGGCCAGCGCCAGAACGCCCTCGTGGATGGGCTGCATGGCGCCGTAGCGCGCCAGCACCAGGCCCAGTGCGAGCGAGCCGAGCACCGCCACGACCACACCCGCATGCAGGGCGGACACCAGCGTGGTGCGCCCGGTCTGGCGCAGATAGGCCAGGGTG
>DASSQC010000325.1:0-3866 GCA_035702705.1 Burkholderiaceae bacterium
TTCACGCGCCTGACGGACTCCGGCCTGGGCTGTCCGGACTGGCCCGGCTGCTACGGTGCCGAAAGCCCCTTCTCCGCAGCCAAGCACATTGCCGAGGCCTACGCCGCGCAGCCCACCGGGCCGGTGAGCTTCTCGAAGGCCTGGATCGAGATGCTGCACCGCTACTTTGCCAAGGCGCTCGGGCTGCTGTTCATCATCATCATGGTCTGGGCCTGGGTGAAGCGCCGCGAACTCAAGCAAAGCCCCACACTGCCCACGCTGCTGTTCTTCGGCGTGTGCCTGCAGGGTGCGTTTGGCGCCTGGACCGTGACGCTCAAGCTCATGCCGCTGATCGTGACCATCCACCTGCTGGGCGGCAATCTGCTGCTCGCGGTCACGGCCTGGCTGTGGGAGCGTCAAAAGCCCATCCAGGCGATCGCCCCGGCCACGGCACGGCTGCTGCCCTACGCCTGGTTTGCGCTCGTCATCCTGTTCATGCAGATCGCCCTGGGCGGCTGGGTCAGCACGAACTACGCGGCCCTGGCCTGTCTGGACTTCCCGCTCTGCCAGGGCACGCTCGTCCCGCCGATGGACTTTGGCAATGCCTACACCTTGTGGCGTGATCTGGGCGAAACGGGTACCGGCACCGCCATTCCCTTCCAGGCGCTGACGGCGATCCACTGGGTGCACCGCAACTTCGCCTTCTTCGTGTTCGCCGTGCTCGGCTACCTGGCGTGGCGCACCTGGACGGCCCCCGCGCTGCGCGGCCTCGCGATGTGGATCGTCGGCATGCTGACCTGGCAGCTCTTCACGGGACTGACCAACATCTTCATGCAGTGGCCCCTGCCTGTAGCCCTGGTGCACAACGGCGGTGCTGCCGTGCTGGTGCTCGTGACCACGCTGCTGGTGGCCCGCATGCAGATCGCCGCGCGGGCCGCGGCGCGGCCGAGCGTCGATAATCCGTCCTCTGCGTCCCCATCGGTGCCGGCCCGGCCCGCCGCGGCGCAGACCGTCCGATGAAATCCACCCCGACCACTCCCGATACGGCCAGCCAGGCGCCTGCCGCCACCCGGCCGGCACCACGCATGAGCCGCAGTGCGCAGTACTGGGCGTTGACCAAGCCGCGTGTCACGCAGCTGGCGGTGTTCTGCGCCGTGATCGGCATGTTCCTGGCCGCCGATACCCTGCCGCCCTGGCAGCCGGTGCTCTGGGGCTCGATCGGCATCTGGCTGCTGGCCGGTGCGGCCTTTGCCATGAACTGCCTGATCGAGCGCGAAGTGGATGCCCGCATGCGCCGCACCTCGTGGCGGCCCAGCGCACAAGGCGAACTCAATGGCTGGCAGATCAGCGCCTTTGCCGCCGTCATCGGGGGCGCGGGCTTCGCCTTGCTCTACGGCCTCGTGAATCCGCTGACGGCCTGGATGACCCTGGCCACCTTCCTGGGCTACGCCGTCATCTACACCATTCTCCTGAAGCCCAACACGCCGCAGAACATCGTGATCGGCGGCCTGTCGGGCGCCATGCCGCCCGCCCTGGGCTGGGCCGCGGTGGCGGGTGATGTGCCGGCGATTGCCTGGGTGCTGGTGCTGATCATCTTCGTCTGGACGCCGCCGCACTTCTGGGCCCTGGCCCTGTACCGCGTGGAGGACTACAAGCAGAGCGGCCTGCCGATGCTGCCCGTCACGCACGGGGTCAAGCTCACGCTGCAGCACATCTTTCTCTACACCATCATCCTGCTGGCCACCACGCTGCTGCCCTTTGCCATGCGCTTCTCGGGCTGGATCTATCTGGCCAGTGCCATGGTCCTGGGCCTGATGTTCATGGCCTATGCCTGGCGGCTGATGCGCAACTACAGCGACGCACTCGCCAAGCGCACCTTCCGCTTCTCCATCCTCTACCTGGCGCTGCTGTTCACGGCGCTGCTGGCCGACCACTGGATCCTGTAATGCTGCGCCGTACCGTTCTTGCACTTGCCGCCGCTGCCCTTGCCACCAGCCTCGCGGCCTGCGGGCCATCCAAGCCCAGCTTCAACAACACCGACATCACCGGCAGCACGGTGGGCGGCAACTTTTCCCTGATCGACCACACCGGGGCTCCACGGACGCTTGCCGACTACAAGGGCAAGGTGGTTGCCATCTTCTTCGGCTTCACGCGCTGCCCCGACATCTGCCCCACCAACATGCTGGAGTGGGCCGAGATCATGAAGCAGCTCGGGCCGGATGCAGACAAGGTGCAGGTGCTCTTCGTCACCGTGGACCCGGAGCGCGATACGCAGCAGGTGCTGGCCGGCTACGTGCCGGCATTCGACAAGCGCTTCGTGGGTCTCTACGCCAAGGACGCCGCCGCCACCAAGGCGGTTGCTGACACCTTCAAGGTGTTCTACGCCAAGGCCGGCGACACCTCCGGCATGAACTACACGATCGACCACACCGCCGCCAGCTACGTGCTGGACGCCACCGGCAAGCCGCGCCTGTATGTGAAGCACGGTCAGGCCAACGTGGAGAAGACCGTGGCCGACATCCGCACCCTGCTCAAGGGCTGAGCCCACGTCCTGCCGCTGGGGCAGCCCCCCTCGGGACCGCCCCGGCCGTACATCGCCGCGCGCAGGCGTCTGCCCAGCTGCACCTCGCCAAATCCGGAATAGCTAGGGGATTACCCCACTTCTCCCGGGATGCCGCTCGTGCAATTCCCCTATGGTGCTAGGGACAAGAAGCGTTGTGTCTCTCGATGCGGTGAAAGCGGGCGATCCCCCTTACGACGCACCGTGAAACGCGCCTGAGGAGGGCGTCAGAGGGTCGCAGCGCACAAACTGAACCCCAAAGAGGTGCGTGGATCCATGAACTCGCTTGCAAACATGCGTATCGGTGCCCGTCTGGGCCTCGGATTCGGTGTCCTGGTCGTGCTCGCCGTGGCACTGGCCCTGTTCGGCATCACGCGGCTGGCCGAGCTGTCGACCAACTTCTCGCTGGTCGGTGACGATCGCGTGCCGAAGGTCGCCAAGCTCTCCGAAGTCGTCGATGACGTGAACCTCGTCGCCCGCGAGATGCGCAACGCCCTGATCTTCAAGGCGCCCGCCAAGGTCGATGCCTCGCTGGCCACCGTCGGGCAGACCCAGACCCGCATTGCCGAGACGCTCGACAAGCTGGCCCCAAGCATCACCAGCCCCGAGGGCAAGAAGCTGCTCGGCAATGCCACCGAGGCCCGCGCAGCCTATCTGCCGATCCAGCAGAAGTTCATCGACCTTGTCCGTGCCGGCCAGATCGATGAGGCGGTTGCCCTGCTCGAAAACGAGCTGCGCCCCGCGCAGCTGCGCATGATCAAGGCGCTGGATGAACTCAAGGACTTCCAGATCGACCTCATCACCCAGGCCGCCAAGGACGGCGAAGCCGACTACACCCGCGCCAAGTGGCTCATGCTGATGCTGGCTGCAGCCATGGGCGCAAGCGGCGCGGGCCTGGCGTGGTGGATCACGCGGTCGATCACTGCACCGATCAATGAAGCCGTGGCCGTGGCCGAGCGCGTGGCTGCCGGCGATCTGAGCTCGGTGATCGAGCGCCAGACACAGGACGAGACCGGTCGTCTGCTGGCTGCCCTGCGCGCGATGAATGAGAACCTGAGGCGGATCGTCAGCACCGTGCGCGAAAGCAGCGACACGATTGCCACCGGCAGCACGCAGATTGCCATGGGCAATGCCGACCTCAGCCAGCGCACCGAGGAACAGGCCAGCGCGCTGCAGCAGACCGCCGCCACGATGGACGAGCTGGGTGCCACGGTGCGCCAGAACGCCGACAACGCCCTGCAGGCCAATCAGCTTGCGCAGGATGCCTCCAGCGTCGCAGCCAAGGGCGGCGAGGTGGTCGAACGCGTGGTCGAGACCATGAAGGGCA
>DASSQC010000326.1:0-7610 GCA_035702705.1 Burkholderiaceae bacterium
GACATGCGGCGCGGGCAGTCGCTGGTGGTGTGGGCGATCAGGGAAGGCCGCCAGGTGGCGCGCGAGGTCGATCTGTTCCTGATGGGCGAGACGGCCCTGCCGCGCTGAGCTGAATCTGCGGATTGCACCCACCAAGCGGGACGCGATTGAGCGTCCCGTTTGCTTTGGACGCGGCGCAGGCGTTGCACCCTGCCGACTGCAACGCGTTGGCCCTGCTGTGTGTTGCGCCGCGCGCTGCTAAGGTTTCAGTCCATGACGAATGCAGTGCGTTGCGCCCTGAAGCCCGCCCGAGCGCTGGGTGCTTTCCTGCTGGGGCTCTTGCTGCTGGGCGCCGCGGCCGGGCAGGGGGCCGGGCCGGCCGCAGGTTCATCCGCCGGACGACCTGCCGAGCCTGCTGCGGTGCTCACCATCGCGCAGCCCGCGCCGGCCTCGGCCCGCGACGAGGGGGCCTGGATCAGCAGTCCGGGCTGGCCGGCGGGGTTGCGGGTGATCGTCACCGCCACGGACAGCGGCCGGGTTGCGCGGGCGAGCACACAGGCCGCACGGCGCGATGGGGCCACCCTGTTCTCTGCCGCCCTGGCGCGTGCGCTGCAGATGGACCCCACGCGCGCGGCGCCCGTGCTGATCCGCGTCGACGCCGATCCGCGTCCGGATGCCCGTGCCGCTCCAGGCACCGGTCTGCCGCCGGGTCTGCGCGGCGGAGCCGATGTGGCCCCCGTGCCGCTGCCTGCCGAGCTGGCCGCCAGCGCGGAGCCTGGTGCGTCAGCGCCGCCCGCATCTCCTGATAAGCCGCCCGCTCCATCGGCGACCACAGTCACCGCGCCCGTGGCGGCCACACTAAGCGCACCCGCATCGGCCTCGGGCAGCGCGCGTGGCGCGGCGGCCGCCGCAAGCACGGCGCTGTATCTGCAGGTGGGCGCGTTTGCCGACGAGCCCAAGGCCTGGAACGTGTTTTCCAAGGTGCGACGCATGGCCTGGCCGCCGGATGTTCGACCCGAAGTCTTCTTCAGCGAGGGGCTGAGCCGTGTCCGCGTCGGGCCCTTTGCCAGCGCCCAGGAGCGCGATGCAGCCCGCATCCGTCTGCGCGAAGTGCTGGGCGAGGCGCCGCTCGACCTGGCGCGCTGAGGGCGATGCGCCGCGCTGCGCGGCATGGCGCCGTGTCAGCACGCCTTTCCAAGCACGCCTGCCCGGTCTCGCTTGTCGGGCAAGGATCTTCAGGCCATCACCTTGAAGACCCGCATCCGGCAAGCGTCTTCAGGCCCATGCCCTGGAAAGCCGCACCAGGCAAGCGAAGCCAGGCAGGGGCCTGCGTGCCCCCAAGGCGCGCTTGCACAGGCATCATGCCGAGTTGGCCGGAGCGCCACCGCCTCGCGCCGGCCTGAGCGATCATCCGCACTGTCATTCAGTCGTTCATCGCCTCCGCGTCCGCCACACCATGCAGCCCGCCGAATCCGCCCCCCCGTCGCCCCAGCCCGTTGCCGCGCAGCCGCTGTGGCGCCGTCCGCGCACCTGGGCGGTGCTCATTGCGGTGCTGGCCTTGCTGTTCGGTGCGGCCTTCATTGCCGCCACGCAGCTGCTCAAGCGGCAGGTGGAGGCGGCACTCGGCCCGCAGGCCAGCGTGGGGCGCATCGGCGTGAGCTGGCAGGGCGTGGTGCTCAGCGACGTGGTGGTGCGTGCCAATCGCACGCAGCGGCCGGACTGGCCGGCGGCCGAAGAGTTGCGGGCCCGTCGCGTGCGCGTGCTGCCGCAGATCAGCAGCCTGTTCAGCGATGAGGTCCGCATTGCGCGCGTGACGATCGAGGGCGGCGAACTCACGGTGCTGCGCCGCGCCACGGGCGAACTCACGCTCCTGCCCAGCCTGCTGCAGCGCAAGCCTGCGGCGCGCGCGGCCGACGCCGCCGGGCCGGCGCCTGCGCAGGGGTCAAACGCCGCTGCCGCCCCCGCCGAGCACGCCCAGCCCAGCGGCCTGGCCGTGCGCGTGGAGCGCATCGAACTGGTGGACTGCGCCGTGGCCTTCTTCGATGCCAGCGTGCGCCGCCCGGCGCTGGCGCTGCGCCTGGACCCGATCAAGGCGCGCTTCGGCCCGCTGGCCTGGCCCAGTCTGGCGGGCAAAAGCGAGCTCGATGTGCAGGCCACGCTCAAGGCCGCCGCGGCGCCCGTGGCGGCCGGCCCCGCAGAAGGCGCAGCTTCCAATGCCGCCGGCCCGGACGGCGGTGCGGTGCGCTTGCAGGGCTGGATCGAGCTGGCCAGCCGCGACATGGAGCTCGACGCCGCGCTGCGCCATGTGGATCTGCGCGCGCTCTCGCCCTATCTGCTCAAGCCCGGTGAGGGCGGCGTGAAGCGCGGCACGCTCGATCTCGATCTGCGCAGCACGGTCAAGGCGCAGCAGCTGCGCGCGCCGGGCACGCTCACCCTGCGCCAGCTGGATCTGGCCAGCGGCAGCGGTGCGTCCGGCGCCTTCATGGGTGTGCCGCGCTCGGCGGTGCTGGCCGCGCTCAAGGATGATCGCGGCCAGATCGTCATCAAGTTCACGCTGGCCGGCCGGCTCGATGATCCGCGCTTCTCGCTCAACGAGGACCTGCTCGCCAAGATGACCGTGGGCCTGGCCGGCACCCTGGGCATCAAGATCGAGGAGCTGGCGCGCCTGCTTGGCGGTGCGGGCCAGAGCGCGGTGCAGGCCGTGGGCGACGCGGCCCGCAAGCTGCTGGGGCGCTGAAGCCGCGCGCAGACAGGGTGGCGCCACGTGGCCGGCTGCCGGGCAAGGGGCTGCCTGCGCCCGGACCGATCCGCTTGGCGCAGCCGCGCCTTGCCACCCTGGCTCGTACAAGCGCCCTGCCCGGTTGCGCTTGTCCCATGCGCATTTCCAGGCCATCGCCCTGAAAAGGCGCATGGCTGCTGCGTCTTCAGGCCCTGCCCTGGGAGATGGGCCACCGGTGCGCGTCTTGCGGCGGGATGCCTGAAGATGGGCGCCCAGCAAGCGGGATGCGGCATGCGCTTGCGGCCGGTGTGCCGTGGTCGCGCGCACCGCCGCGTGGGCACGTCCTGCGCAGCGCACCCGACCGGGCCGGCGTTTCACGCAGGGTGTTTCACAGCTGCGCCGCCGCCCGGGCTAGGGCAGTGCGTGGGCGCCGGCGAGTTCGAGTGCCTTGCCCTGGTCCATGGCCGCCTGCACCTGGCGGCGCGGCGCCTCCAGCGCAAAGCCGTTGGCCTCGAGCCAGGCCGCATCGAAGTAGGTGCCGCCGTAGCGTTCGCCGGCGTCGCACAGGATGGCCACGATCGAGCCGGTCTCGCCGCACTGCTGCATCTGCTGCGCGGCCCAGAGCGCCGCCACGAGGTTGGTGCCGGTGGATCCGCCGACACGGCGGCCCAGGCGTGCGCTCAGTTCGTGCGCGGCAGCCAGCGACAGGGCGTCGGGTACCTTCACCATTGCGTCGATGATGCTCGGCAGGAAGGAGGCCTCCACGCGTGGCCGGCCGATGCCCTCGATGCGCGAGCCCTGCGTCGCAGTGAGACTGCAGTCGCGGCTGCGGTAGTGCTCGAAGAACACGCTGTGCTCGGGGTCGGCCACCAGCACGCGCGTGGGGTGCTGGCGGTAGCGCACAAAGCGCCCGAGCGTGGCGGCGGTGCCGCCCGTGCCCGCGCCGGTGACGATCCACGTGGGCACGGGGTGCGGTTCGAGCGCCATCTGCTCGAACAGGCTTTCGGCAATGTTGTTGTTGCTGCGCCAGTCCGTTGCGCGCTCGGCGTAGGTGAACTGGTCCATGTAGTGGCCGCCGGTTTCGCGGGCGATCTCCTGGGCGCGGGCGTAGACCTGCGTGGACTGCTCCACCAGCTCGCAGCGCCCGCCGTGGAACTCGATCGCGGCAATCTTCTCGGCCGACGTGCTGCGCGGCATCACCGCCATGAAGGGCAGGCCGAGCAGGCGCGCAAAGTAGGCCTCCGAGATGGCGGTGGAGCCGCTGGAGGCCTCCACCACCGTGCTGCGTTCATGCAGCCAGCCGTTGCACAGCGCATAGAGAAACAGCGAGCGCGCCAGGCGGTGCTTGAGGCTGCCGGTGGGGTGGCTGCTCTCGTCCTTGAAGTACAGGTCGATGCCCGGAAAGCCGGGCAGGGCCACGGCGATCAGGTGCGTGTCGCTGGAGCGGCGGAAGTCCGCTTCGATCTTGGCAATGGCGCGGCGCGTCCAGTCGCCCGGGTTCAGGCTCATGCGGGGGTTCCGTCGGAGGGCGGCTACTTGCTCGCCGTGGCGTCTCGGGTGAGCTTGGCCTCGTAGAGTGCCTGGTCGGCGCGCATCAGCACCTGCTCGAAGCTGGTGTCCGACTCCTGGCAGCGTGCCAAGCCGATCGAGACGGTGATCATGATCGGCTCGCCGCGCCAGGTGACCGGCGTGGCCGCCACCAGCTTGCGGATGCGCTCGATGACCTGCAGGCCCTCGGCCTGGCTCACGCCGGGCAGGCCGATGGCGAATTCCTCGCCGCCGATGCGGCCCACCACGTCGCCGGGCCGCACGCAGGCCTGGACCCGGGCGGCAAAGGATTCAAGCACCCGGTCGCCGGCGGCATGACCGAGCGCATCATTGACGCGCTTGAAGTGGTCCAGATCGGCCACCGCCACGCAGTAGCCGTTCTGGCCGCGCAGCACCTTGGCATGCTCGCGCGCCATGGCATCCATGAAGGCGCGGCGGTTCATCAGGCCGGTCAGCGAGTCGGTGTAGGCGAGGTCCTGCAAGACCTGGCTGTAGCGCTCGTTCACCGCGAGCAGGAAGGCCAGGGTCATGAACACCAGGGCAAAGATGCTGCCCACGCCGTGCGCCACATTGACCGGATGCTGCGAGAACACGCTGTCGGCCTCGGTCGAGGTGGCAAAGAGGATGGCACGCGCGGCGGACAGCAGCATCGTGATCGCGGTCAGTGCCAGCATCAGGCCCCAGCCCACCCCCCGGCTGCCGAGGCTCTCGCGCAGCAGCAGGTGGATCTTGATGCCGAACAGCAGCAGCAGTGCGGCGGTGTACACGTAGATCCGGCCCTGGACGCCGGCACCCAGCGCGTAGATCACCCCGTAGATCACACTGCTCAGCATGGCGATGCCGTAGATCAGCCGGGCGAGATCGGCGCGCTGATAGAAACGCGCCACGCCGTAGGTGTTGCCGGCCAGCGCGATGTAGAGCATCACGTTGGCGAGCAGGAAGGTCAGCACGTCGGGCAGCTGGCCGCGCAGGGCAATCAGCAGCGAGGCCACGGCGAACGCAATCGCCGACCAGCCGGTCTCCAGCAGCCCGCGCACCGAACTGGGCGTCGAGCGCTGCATCAGCAGCACGACCGCACCCATCGCGATCCCGAGCAGGGCAGCGATCAGGAATACGGTGCGGATGTCAAAGGCCACAGTCTGCGCCAGACGCGGCCGGCGTCTTGTGGAGGAGCATGAGCTTCAAAGATACCCGCTCGCCCCTTCGGGCACGCTCGGTCAGCCCTGAAACCCGCGTATTCCTTGATCAGACTGGGTATGAATTGACGGACCCGCTACAACGCGCGGCCCGTCAGTAGCGCGCGGTCAGACCTTCCAGCCGACGGCAGGCTTCGCGGTATTCGCCCACCAGGCGCGCCACGCGTTCGCGCACAGGCACGATCGCGTCCACCGCGCCGATGCCCTGGCCGCAGCCCCAGATGTCCTTCCAGGCCTTCTTCGCTTCGGTGCCGCCCGAGCCGAAGTTCATCTTGCTCGGATCGCTCTCGGGGAGGTGATCCGGATCGAGACCTGCCGCGACGATGGAGGGCTTCAGGTAGTTGCCGTGCACGCCGGTGAAGAGGTTGGTGTAGACGATGTCGTCGGCCTTGCAGTCCACCACGGCCTGCTTGTACTCCTGCGCGCAGCGGGCTTCGTCGGTGGCAATGAAGGCGCTGCCGATGTAGGCGTAGTCCGCGCCCATGGCCTGGGCGGCAAGCACGGCGCGGCCGGTGGCGATCGAGCCCGAGAGCAGCAGGGGGCCATCGAACCACTGGCGAATTTCCTGGATCAGGGCAAAGGGCGACAGCGTGCCGGCATGGCCGCCTGCGCCGGCTGCCACGGCAATCAGGCCGTCGGCGCCCTTTTCGATCGCCTTGCGGGCAAAGCGGTCATTGATGATGTCGTGCAGGGTGTAGCCGCCGTAGCTGTGCACGGCGGCGTTCACATCCTCGCGCGCGCCCAGGCTCGTGATGACGATGGGCACCTTCCACTTCACGGTCATCTCCAGGTCGTGCTCGAGGCGGTCGTTGCTCTTGTGCACGATCTGATTGATGGCAAAGGGCGCAGCCGGGCGGTCCGGGTGGGTCTTGTTGTGTGCGTCCAGGGCCTCGGTGATCTCGTGCAGCCATTCATCGAGCTGGCTGGCCGGGCGCGCGTTGAGAGCCGGAAAGCTGCCCACCACGCCGGCCTTGCACTGCTCGATGACCATCTTCGGGTTCGAGAGGATGAACATCGGGCTGGCAATCACCGGAACCGAAAGGCGGTCCTTGAGCAGGGCATGCAGCGACATCGGAAGAGGCTCCTGGAAAACGAACGATCGTTCGAAAACGGCGGGCAATCGTAGCAGCGCCTCTGGACAGCGGGAATGCACGCGTTTGAACCCCGGCTCGGTTTTGGCATCGTATGGACCCATGAAACCTTTACGAATCCTGCTCGCGGCGCTGGCGGCCGTGCTCACCATTGCCGGCTGCGCCAGCCTCGACACCGCGCAGCGAAAGGCCATCTTCCGTGTGGAAGAAGGCGCGCCGCGCTGGTCGCGCGAGGCCCCGGCCGGCACCGAAGTGTTCGACCTCAAGCTGGGCGCAGAATCGGTGCGCACCTGGTACCTGCCCGCGGCTCAAGCGGGTGCCCCGACGCTGCTGTACCTGCACGGTGCGCGCTGGAATCTGAACGGCAGCGTGTTTCGCATCGAGCGCTGGCAGCAGATGGGCTTCAACGTGCTGGCCATCGACTACCGCGGCTTCGGTGCATCGAGCCCGCGCGTGCCGTCGGAAGCGTCCGCCTATGAGGATGCGCGCCTGGCCTTCGAGGAACTCAAGCGCCGCGAGCCGCGCGCGCAGCAGCGCTATGTCTATGGGCATTCACTGGGCGGGGCCATCGCCATCGACCTGGCCACACGCCCCGACACCCAGGGCGAGTTCGCGGGCTTGATCGTCGAGGCCAGCTTCACCCGAATTGCTGATCTGGTGCGCGAGTTCAAGTGGGGCTGGCTACCCGGGCTCAGCCTGCTGATCACGCAGGACTTCGATTCACTGGCCAAGGTCCGCGAGCTGAGCAAGCCGGTGCTCTTCATCCACGGCACGCAGGATGGCGTGGTGCCCTGGCGGATGAGCGAGCAGCTCTTTGCCGCCGCGCAGAAGGTGCCCGCCACGGCAAGACAACTGCTGATCGTCGAAGGGGGTAACCACAGCGGCTTTGCCACCATGGGCAATGCGCAGTACCGCACGACGGTGGAGCGCTTCATCAGCGCGGCCCAGCAGGCGCGCGCCGCGCGTTCCAGTTGAGCCGGCCCGACGCGCCCTACCAGGCAATCGGTGAATCACCACGCGCGCTCAGCCAGGCATTGACCTGACTGAAGTGGCCGCAGCCGATGAAGGGCACCGGCG
>DASSQC010000327.1:0-2220 GCA_035702705.1 Burkholderiaceae bacterium
GGGTACCAGCGTCAGCGTGCCCATGCTGCGCTCTGCATCGCAACCCTGAGTCCATCCGCCATGCTGTTTCCCGTGGATGCACCGACGCCATGGCAACGTCAACGGCTCATGGCATGAAATTCACCAATGCAAGCGCCGGCGAAGCGGGCTGGACCGTCGGATTCGCTGCCGATGGCCGCGAGCAGGTCGTGGCCATTGCGAAGCTCTGCTTCACCTTGCCCGCGCAGGGTGCGATGCCGCAGCTTGCCGCCACACAGGTGTCACTGACCCAGGAGGACGAGTTCACGGGCGTACCCGGACAATCGGCGACCCGATACGAGACCGACTATGCCCATCGCAAGCCGATGTGCGACGTGCTCCTGCAAGGCAGCGCGTATGCGCCTGCCGGGCGGCGCGTGACGCGCCTGCCCGTGGGCCTGAAGCTGGGGCCGATGACAAAGCGCTTTGATGTGGTGGGCAACCGCCGGTGGACACGCAGCGTCGTGGGTGCGATGCCCAGCGAGATCGAACCCTTCGAGCGCATGCCCATCGGGTATGACTGTGCCTTTGGCGGGACCGACCGCACGCTGGAAGAGCGCAGACAAACCGAGACCTTCCTGGCCAACCCAGTCGGCCAGGGCTTTGGCAGGCATGCTGAACACTATCTCGGCAAACCGCTGCCGAACACCGAAGAGCCCGGTCAGGGCGTGGATTCACCCTCAGGGACCTATCGTCCCATGGCCTTCGGGCCGATCGGACGGCACTGGACGCCAAGGCTGAACTATGCGGGTACCTATGACCAGACCTGGCTTGAAGAGCAGGCGCCCCTGTGGCCCGCCGACTTCGATGACCGCTACTTCCAGAGTGCACCGCCGGACCAGACGATTCCCTACCCTTCCGGTGGGGAAGAGGTATTGCTGCTGAATCTGACCCCGGATGGCCGGCGATCCTTTCGCTTGCCGACCCAGGTGATGCCGGTCCACTTCATTCCGCATCGCGGCCGGGATGTCACGATCGCAGCCCATCTGGATACCGTCCTGATCGAGCCGGATCTGGATCGCTTCTGCCTGACCTGGCGTGCGGTGCTCGGGATGCCCAAGAGCGTCTTCGATCTGCGCGAACTCATCGTCGGCGAGATGCCACCTGCCTGGCAACGCGCGCGCAGATTCCCCGGCAAGACCTACTACAGGAACCTGGCCGAGCTGGTCGAATCACGACTGCGGAGATCGCCATGAGCACGCTGGCGGTTCGTGGCTGCGGCATGGTCAGCGCGTTGGGCTTCAATGCGGCATCGACGCTTGCAGCGCTGCGTGCGCGTGTGAGTGCGGTGCAAGCGCTGCCATGGCTGGACTTCGAGTCGGGCGAGCCCTTGCGCGGGGCCAAGGTGCCGTTGCCCCAGTGGTGGGAGGGTGTGGGCAAGCTGGTGGACCTGGTTGCCCCAGCCGTTCATGAATGCCTGCAGATTGCGGCCCCGCAGTCGCCCGCGGCCATCCCCATCCTTCTTGCCGTCAGCGAGCCGACCCGCCCGGGGCGTCCTGAGGTGCTCGAGGCGGAGCTCTTTGCCGGGCTGCACGCAAAGCTCGGCTTGAGCCCGAACGGCAATTCACGCATCTACCCCGCAGGCCAGACCGGGTGTGCGCGGGCGCTGGTCGATGCCCATCGGCTCATTTCCAGCCGTGCCGCTTCCCTGTGCATCGTCGCCGGGGTCGACAGTTACCTTCAGCAGGAGGCACTGGACGAGTACAGCGCGCGTCGACGTCTGATGACGCCCTCGAATTCGAACGGGTTCTTTCCAGGTGAGGCCGGCAGTGCGGTACTCGTGGCCGCTGCAGGAGATGCAAGCGTGGAGGAGCTGCGGATCCGTGGCTTCGGTGTCGCGCAGGAGCCCGCCACCATCGAGAGCACGGATCCTCTGCGCGCGATCGGGCTCACGCAAGCCATGAAGCAGGCGCTCAAATCTGCGGGCATTTCCATGAGTGCCGTACCGCGACGGATCACCGACCTGTCAGGCGAGCAATACGGATTCAAGGAGGCGCTCTTCGCGACCATGCGCACCAACAGCGGGCCGCGCCCGGTCACGCCCGAGCTGGAACACCCCATCGAGTATCTCGGGCATGTCGGCGCAGCCATTCTGCCCATCCTGCTCGCATGGGCCTGGCACGGCCAGCGCCACGGTTACTTCGAGCCTGATCCACTGCTGATCCACGCGGGTGCCGATGCAGGTGAGCGCACGGCCTTGAT
>DASSQC010000328.1:0-3409 GCA_035702705.1 Burkholderiaceae bacterium
CGCTGCCCACGGCAGTGCGTACCTGCTGCATGAAGGTGTAGAGCTCGCCGAGCAAGCGCACGGATTCATCGATCTGCGCAGGCTGGCCTGGCGTGGGCGCCTTGACCCAAGCGCGGATGTCCCGGAACTGGTTGTCGACCAGCTGCTGCTCGAGGGTCTCTCCCGTGCTCGGGCCGGCGGCCTGTCGGTCCTGCGAGAAGATCTTGCCCAGAGCCTCGCGTGCCTTGTCGACTTCCCGGGCGCTTTCATTCAGCGCCTTGTCGATACGGCCGCCGTCAAGCTTCTCGGATAGCGTGGTCTCCTTGGCCACTGCGCGGAACAGGCTGCGCATCGGTGAATCAACCGACGAGAGAACCTGGGTGACGGCGATCGCATCGTTGAGGTCCTTGATCTTCCGCAGGCGGATGTCGGCGAGGTACTTCTTCCATTCGCGGGCGTACTCATCGAGGTAGATGCGCCGGACTTCCTTGGACAGATTCAGCTTGGCGTTCGCATCGTTCAAGTTGAACTGGCGCTGCTGGTCGTTGAGACCCATGACCCAGCGCTCCTCGGCAGCAAGCTGCTGGGCAGCGATGTCTACCTGCTTGAGAAAGCCGCTGTAGTAGCCGTCGTAGCTGAACATGCCGGCCGGGCCGCGCGTCATCGGCGCACCACTGGCGCGCGTGAAGATGTTGCTGATGTTGGGTCCGCCAGCACGCACGGCGTTGAATTCCGGGAACTCGCTGCCGACACCCAGCCGCTTCATGCGGCTGTACACCCGCTGCGGCAGCGACAGCCGCGCCAGGGTGGTGCGCGCGTTTTCGACAAGGGTCTTGTCCATCGGCAGGGGTGAAACCACGATGCCACGATCCAGCAGGGCAATCAGGTGTCGTTCCAGCGCCTGGCGCTGATCGACAGTGACGCCACGTGGCAGGCTGTCCTGCCAGTCGGCCAGGATGATTGCCTTGAGTGCATCGGCCGAGTAGTTCTCGGTGTCGTGCATCATGAGGTAGGCCTTGAGCGCCTCGTACATCAGCTCGGGATTGTCTGCCTGCGTCTTGCGCAGGATCTCCTCGATACGCAGCGCCACGCGCGGCAGGAAAGCATCGGTCAGCAGGCGCTGATAGGCGGCCTGCGCGGCGGCGTCGATCTTGTCGCCCTGGAACAGCCCGAACTTCATGCTGGTGGGTGACGAGAAGTCGCTGTCCACCGGCGGCGCGATCGCCACCCTGCGCAGCTCCTCGAGCGCAGGCAGCACCTGAAGCACATCGGTGGTGGCTACGTTGTCGAAGCCCGTGACGGTCTTGGTGACGTCCGGCACCTTTGTGGCAACGTTGGCCAGATATTCCTTGTTGCGCACGAAGCTGAACGCCCAAGCCGTGACCGTGGCCACCCCGACCAGGCAGATCAGTGCCATGGCTGCGGCATTGATGATCGAACGGCGGCGTTCCCACTTCAGGTTGGTGCCTGCAAGCTCCGACTCCGCAAACACCACGTCCTTGAGCAGCTTCGTGATGAAGTAGCTGCGGCCGGTGGACGTACGCGAGGGAAGGACGCGCCGCTCCACCTTGAAGCTGCGCGCCAGCAGGCCCATGATCCGGTCGATCGGCGTGTCTTCCTGGGTGCCGCTAGTGAAGTACACGCCGCGGATCAGGGGCGCATCGTCGAAATTCGATGCTGCAAAGGTGTGGACGAGGAATTCACCCAGCACATCGCGGATGCCCGCGAACTGCTCCGGGAAGCCGTACACGAGCGCTCGGCGCTGCGGATCGCGCTCGGCCTCCAGCCGATCGATGAGGCCGTCAAACAGTCGTTTCTCGATGGCAGCAAACTCCCGGCTGTATGTACTGCCGAGATTGGCCCGATCCAGGCCGTTCTGCGTCTCCTTGAAGGGCAGGGTGAAGCCGAGTACCTGGGCGCGCTCCTCCTTGCCCAGGCTCTCGAAATACTCCATGAAGCCCGGCAGCAGATCGGTCTTTGTCACGAGCACGTAGATCGGGATGCGCAGTCCGAGCTGGCTGTAGAGCTCCTGTACGCGCTGGCGCAGCGTGGTGCCGTGACGCTCGCGATCCGGTTGCGCCTGCGACAGCAGATCCTGGATGCTGATTGTCAGCAGGATGCCGTTGATCGGGCGCCGCGGCCGCGCCTTGCGCAGCAGTTGCAGGAAGCCCTGCCACGCGCCAGCGTCCTCTTCCTTGTTTGATGTCTGTGTGGTGTACCTGCCGGCGGTATCGAGCAGGATGGCCTCATTGGTGAACCACCAGTCGCAGTTGCGCGTACCGCCCACCCCGCGAATCGCCTCCTTGCCGAACTTCTCGGCCAGCGGGAACTCGAGTCCGGAGTTGAGCAGGGACGTGGTCTTGCCCGAACCGGGTGCACCGATGAACATGTACCAGGGCAGGTGGTAGAGGTAGCCCGAACCGAAGCGCTGGTTCCACTTCGCGCCGCTGAGATTGGACTTCTTCAGCGTCTCCAGCGCCTCCTTGAAGCGTGCGTCGAGCACCGCGACTTCCTTGTCTCCAGCCTTCTCTGTCGGCCCGACAGACTGGGCGGCGAGACTGGCTGCCATCTGATCGCTCGCGCGGCGCGCCTTCCAGATGGCCCATGCGCGGCGGACGATGAAGAACAGCACGATCAAGCCGATCAGAGTCCAACGCGCCCACTCGGGGTCGAGCGGACGCAGACTGCCGATGGCAATCAGCGGGCCGACAAACCAGATGAGCAGGGACAGGGCAAGCAGACCGAGAACCAGCAGGGTCCACTTGTTGAAGATGAATCCGAAGAACTTTTTCATGGTGCGAAGGCCCGGGCGCTATTGCTTGACCAGCAGCAGAGTGATTTCGACGCGGCGGTTCTGTGCCTTGCCGGCCGCCGTGTCGTTGGAGGCGACCGGTTCGGAGTCTGCGCGCCCCTCAGGCTGGATACGGCCCTGAAGGACCGTGCGGCCCAGCAGGCCTGCCACGGTCTGTGCCCGCTCGTGGGACAAGTGCCAGTTGGACGGAAAGCGCGCGGTGCTGATCGGGGTGTTGTCCGTATGGCCGGTCACCAGAACGGTCCCCTGGACCTTGCTCAGTGCGTCGGCGATGCGGGCGATCAGGGGCTCTCGCGCTGGTTCGAGCGTGGCGCTGCCGCGCTCAAACAGACCATCGCCGCGAATTGTGACGATGCTGCGGTCTGCGTAGTCCTTCACGTCGACCAGACCCTCCTTGATCTCCGGCTCAAGGAACTGGCGCAGTCTCGGCTGGGGAATCTGAACCGGCGGCGGCAACTGATGGCCCTTGGCCCGGATGCCGATGATCGAGGAATAGAGCGGATCGGAGGCGCGAGTCAGCAGCAGCGTGAAGATCATGTAGCCGGCCAGCAGGACCAGCCCGACGGCTGCACTCGCGACCCACAGCGGCATCGCACCGAGGAAGCGCTTCTTCACCCC
>DASSQC010000329.1:0-2010 GCA_035702705.1 Burkholderiaceae bacterium
GCCGATCCGCTCTGGCGCATGGCGCGGATGGCGTGCCTGCAGCCCAAGAACACGCCGTCAAGGTTGGTGGCATGCACCGCGCGCCAGTGGGCAAGGTCGGCGTGCTCCGGGTCGTGCGCCACCATGCCGGACTCGAAGCCCGTGATGCCGGCGTTGTTGACCACGATATTCAGCGCCTTGCGCTCCGCCAGCACCCGCGCCATGGCGGCCTGCCAGTGCGCTTCGTCGCGCACGTCGAGGTGCAGGGCGCTCGCACCATCGCCCAGCACCGCTGCGGTCTGCCTGACCGCGGCTTCGTCGATATCGGTCAGATAAACGAAGGCGCCCTCGCGGTGAAAGGCCTGCGCGATGGCGGCGCCGATGCCGCGCGCCGCGCCGGTGATGAGGGCCGTCTTTCCCTTGAGCCTCATCCGTGCACCTCCGTTACAGCGCCTTCTTGATCACCTCGGCCAGCAGCTTCACCCCCGCGCGGATCTTCTCCGGCGGCACGGTGACAAAGGACAGGCGCAGGGTGTTGGGGGTGATCTCGTTGGCGTAGAAGGGCGCGCCGGGCACGAAGGCGACGTTGGCAGCCACGGCGGCGTCCAGCAGCTTCATGGTGTCGATGCCCTCGGGCAGGGTGAGCCAGAGGAACATGCCGCCTTCGGGCACGGTGAAGTGCACACCCGCCGGCAGGTGCTCGCGCAGGCTCTCGATCATCACGCTGCACTGGTTCTTGTAGAGCGCGCGGATCTTGGGCAGGTGCTCGGTGAGAAAGCCGCTGCTCACGACGTGATGCACGGCCATCTGGCTGATGGTGGCGGTATGCAGGTCGGTGGCCTGCTTGGCCTGCACCAGCTTGTTCATGAGCGCCTTGGGCGCGGCGATGTAGCCCAGACGCAGGCCGGGGGCCAGGGTCTTGGAGAAGCTGCCCATGCGCACCACGTTCTCGCAGCCCATCTCGGCGGCAATCGACAGCAGCATGGGCTGGGGCTGGCCTTCGTAGCGCAGGTCGCCGTAGGGGTCGTCCTCGATCACCAGCAGGTTCAGATCGATCGCCTTCTGCACCAGGGCGCGGCGGCGGTCTTCGTGCAGGGTGCGGCCCGTCGGGTTCTGGAAGTTGGGCAGGGCGTAAAGAAACGCCGCGCCCTCGCGCAGCTCAGGCGTGATGGCGTCCGGCACGAGGCCCTGGTCGTCCGAGGCCACGCTGCGGTAGCTCGGCTCGAACAGGTTGAAGGCCTGCAACGCGCCCAGGTAGGTGGGCGTCTCCACCAGCACCGGCTGGCCGGGGTTGATCAGCACCTTGCCCAAGAGGTCGAGCGCCTGCTGGCTGCCAGACACCAGCAGGATGTTCTCTGCGCTGACCCGGGCACCCTTGGCATTGAGATCGGATGCGATCCATTCACGCAGGGGCATGAAGCCCTCGGTCGGGCCGTACTGCAGCGCCGCCTTGCCGCGTGTGTTGAGCACGGCGTCAAAGGCGTCCTTCATGACCTCGATCGGGAAGGTCTCGGGCGAGGGCAGGCCGCCGGCAAAGGAGATCACTTCCGGCCGCTCCGTGACCTTGAGGATCTCGCGGATGATGGAGCTGGTGATCTTCTGTGCGCGCTGGGAGAACACGTAGGGCGTGGCGGTGGCAGTCGAGGTGGCGGACGTCGGAAGCGGTGCGTTCATGGCGGTCTTTCCGGTCTTTCAGTTTGCAGATTGCCCGACGCGCACAGGCGCGGGCAGGTGGTCGAGTGTGCGCGCAGATGGCGGCGCGGCGGTCGGCTGGTTTTGCCGGGGCAGTTACCCGGCGCGCATGTAGCCCGGGCTTCGAAAGCGGGATCAAGCATTCATGCGGCTTTCCAGGCCAAAATGGCTGGAAAGCCGCATGGGACAAGCGGAAAGCCCTTGCAGGTTCCGAATCGAAAGAGTCGCTTCGGAGCCTGTCGAGCCATCAAGCTGCGGACGCGGCTTTGATGGGGATTACGGGAGCGGTGAACTGCTTCATGAGCCGCTCCTTCTTCGCCTTCGCCTCGTGCACCGCCC
>DASSQC010000330.1:0-2263 GCA_035702705.1 Burkholderiaceae bacterium
AGTTTCTCGTCAAGCTCAAGACCGCCGAGGAAGTGCTGGAGTACAGCGGCGCCTTCCTGCAGCTCTACCGCGAGGAGGGCTGGTACCTCGAGCGCACCGTGCACTATGTGAGCCGCGTCGGTCTGGACTACGTCAAGAAAAGGATTCTGGACGACGAGGTCGGCCGCAAGGCGCTCTGGGCGCGCCTGCAGTTCGCGCTCGACGGCGAGCCCGATCCCTGGCATGAGCCGCAGGCCGCAAGTGTGGACACGCGGCAGTTCATCCCCATCAAACCTGCGGAGGCGGTGGCGTGAAGATGGAGAGCAATCGCAAGTGGGTGCGCATCTGCGCCGTGGACGACATTGCCCCGCTGGGCAGCCGCGTGGTGCGCCGCCCCAGGGGCGCAGACGTGGCGGTGTTTCGCGCCGAAGGCGATGTCATCTTCGCCGTGCTGGACCGCTGCCCGCATCGTGGTGGCGCCCTGTCGCAGGGGATCGTGCATGGCCACAAGGTGACGTGCCCGCTGCACAGCTGGAACATCGCGCTGGACTGCGGTGAGGCCGTGGCGCCCGATGCCGGCTGCACGCCCACTTTCGAGACCCGTGTGCTCGGTGGCGAGGTGTACCTGGACGCTGCGCAGCTGGACAGCATCGGCCTCGATGCGGCCCCGCCTGCATGGTCAAAGATGGTCCGCCTGTCGGTCTGAGATTGCCCGTAGCCCGCATCTGACGAGCCAGACGTCCATTTCATGCGCCTTTCCGGACCAAAATGGCTGAAGAACCGCATGGGACAAGCGGGAAGCCTTTCTCAGACCCGCAACGGGGCCTTGGCGAGCACGCCAAGGCTCTTCACCGGGCGCCGGGCGGTGCCCGACGAAACGCCCGATTCGGCTGAGAGCTTCCGTCCATGACTGCCGCAGCGCCCCGGGAAACGCGCACGACCTGCCCCTACTGCGGCGTAGGCTGTGGCGTCATCGCGCAGCATGATGGCGTGCAGATCACCGGTGTGCGTGGCGACCCAGACCACCCTGCCAACTTCGGCCGCCTGTGCAGCAAGGGCGCCAGTCTGCACCTGACCACCCTGCCTGAAGTGGCACAGACCAGCCGTCTCCTGACACCCGGGATGCGCCTTGAGCGTGCGGCGCCGATGCAGACCGTGAGCTGGGACAGCGCGCTCGACAGCGTCGCCGAGCGCATCGCACAGACCGTCGCTGAGCACGGCCCGGACTCGGTCGGCATCTATGTCAGCGGCCAGCTGCTCACCGAGGACTACTACGTCTTCAACAAGCTCACGAAGGCGTTGATCGGCACGCAGAACATCGACACCAACTCGCGTCTGTGCATGAGCAGCGCCGTGGCGGGCTACAAGGCCACGCTCGGTACGGACAGCGTGCCCTGCAGCTACGAGGACATCGATCATGCCCGTGTGCTCTTCATCAGCGGCAGCAACACGGCCTTCGCGCACCCGGTGCTGTATCGGCGCATCGAGGCGGCGCGTGCGGCAACCCCGGATCTGAAGATCATCGTGGTCGATCCGCGGCGCACCGACACCGCCGCCGAGGCCGACCTGCATCTGCCCATCCTGCCGGGTACCGATGTGATGCTCTATCAGGGCATGCTGCACATCATGCTTTGGGAAGGCTGGATCGACCGCGCCTTCATCGACAACCACACCGAGGGCTTCGATCAGCTCAAGGCGCAGGTGCGCAACGCCACGCCGGCTGAGGTGGCGCGCGTCTGCGGCATTGACCAAGCCGCACTGCTGGAAGCCACACGCCTGTTCGCCACCCAGGGCCCCACACTCTCGCTGTACTGCCAGGGTCTGAATCAGAGCGCGGACGGTACGCACAAGAACGCGGCGCTCATCAACCTGCATCTGGCCACCGGGCAGATCGGCACGCCGGGCGCCGGGCCGTTCTCGCTCACGGGCCAGCCCAATGCCATGGGCGGGCGCGAGGTGGGTGGGCTGGCCAACCTGCTGCCGGCACACCGAGACTTGAACAATCCCGCACACCGCGCCGAGGTGGCTGCGTTCTGGGGCATTGACGAGGTGCCCACCACGCGCGGCAAGACCGCGGTCGAGATGTTCGAGGCCGCGCGCAAGGGCGAGATCAAGCTGCTGTGGATCGTCTGCACCAACCCGGCGCACAGCCTGCCCAATCAGCAGGCGGTGCATGAGGCGCTGAGCACGGTGCCCTGTGTGATCGTGCAGGACGCCTTTGCCTCGCCAGCCACGCTCAGGTACGCCGATATCGTGCTGCCTGCCACGCCGTGGGCGGAGAAGG
>DASSQC010000331.1:0-12412 GCA_035702705.1 Burkholderiaceae bacterium
TCTGGCGGGCGTCTGAGAAATGGGTTTGCCTCGCAATCCCGCTCCCCGCGCGGCGCAGCCAGCGCGCCGCTGCGATGTCTTCATCGGCTTTCGAGGAGGGTGTGCATGTACGACGTTCTGGTTTACCTCTTCCAGCACTACAGCACGCCGCAACTCTTCCCCGAAACCGACGATCTGCACGACACGCTCACCGAAGCCGGTTTCGATGAAGACGATGTCGAACAGGCGCTCGACTGGCTGGTCGGCCTGGCCTCGGCCACCCAGAACATCCGCCTGATCGCCCACGCCTCCGAAGGCTCGACGCGCATCTACGCCGATGTGGAGCGTCGCCAGCTTGGCGATGAAGCCATCGCCTTCATCCAGCACCTCGAGAATGCCGATGCGCTGTATGCGCCGCACCGCGAGCTCATCATCGAGCGCGCGCTGGCCGTCACGGAATCGCCGATCCCCCTGTCCAAGCTGCGTATCATCACCCTGATGGTGCTGTGGAGCCAGGAGGTCGAGTTCGATGCGCTGGTATTCGACGAGCTCATGAGCGACGACGAGTCGCCGCGTCTGCCCAACTAGACCGCGCTGCGCTGCTGATCCGCCTGTTGACGGATCGGCATCGATTGGCAGGGCGCTCTCTTCGCAACATCTTTTGTTACACGACGGCCCCTTTCAGATACCTGTCGTGGCACCGGCGTTGCTTCGTGTGCCTGCGCCTTGCGCAGACGTACCCGATACACATCGGGACTACACAAAAGATCAGGGCTTGCCCGATGACAAACGTCGGACAAGTGGACTGTGGAGTGACAAAAAATGGCCGGAGTGATCTCAAACTGGCAAACGCTGCGCCGCCTCGCCGGTGCCGCAACGCTTGCAATTCTGGTGTCCGCCTGTGGCGGATCGGGTGAAGGCTCAGGGAGCGGACCTTCTGCGCCGCCACCCGGACCGCCGCCCACGGCTGCGGAAGCCTCGCGCTTCCTGAGCCAGGCCACGATGGGCCCGACCCAGGCCTCGATCGACTTCGTGATGCGCGTGGGCTACCAGGGCTGGCTCAACGACCAGTTCAACAAGCCGCTGCGCCCGCACTTCGACTACATGCAGGCACGCCAGGCCGAACTGCAGGCCCTGTCGCCGCCGCAGAACGTCGGGCAGAACGAGTTCTATCAGAGCTGGTGGGCCCAGGCGCTCGGCAGTGAAGACCAGCTGCGCCAGCGCGTGACGTTCGCGCTGTCCGAGATCTTCGTCGTGTCCTTCCAGAACGACACGACCGTCAACTACCCGCGCGGCATGGCGAGCTACTACGACATGCTCGCAAAGAACGCCTTCGGCAACTACCGCACACTGCTTGAAGACGTCAGCCGTCATCCGATGATGGGTATCTATCTGACGCACATGCGCAACCAGAAGGCCTCGGGCACCCGCGTGCCCGACGAGAACTACGCGCGCGAGATCATGCAGCTGTTCTCGATCGGCCTGTTCCAGCTCAATCCCGACGGCACGCTCAAGCTCGACGGCAACGGCCGGCCCATCGAAACCTATGGCGATGACGACATCAAGGGCCTGTCGCGCGTTTTCACCGGCTTCTCGTGGTACGCCGGCCCGAACATGGCCGACCGCACCGACAGTCGCTTCTTTGGTGGCGCCGGCCCCGCCGAGCGGGAATGGACGCCGATGCAGGGCTATGCCAAGTTCCATGAGACGGGCGAGAAGCGCTTCCTGGGTACGACCATTCCAGCGCAAACCACGGCCGATCCGGATGCCAGCCTGAAGGCTGCGCTGGACTTCATCGCCACCCACCCGAACACCGCGCCGTTCATCTCGAAGCTGCTGATCCAGCGTCTGGTGACCAGCAATCCGAGCCCGGCCTACGTCGGCCGTGTCTCGAACGTGTTCCGCACCAGCAACGGCGATCTCAAGCAGGTCATCACAGCGATCCTGCTCGATACCGAGGCCCGTACCGCCTCCACGGCCAACAGCGTGGGCAAGCTGCGCGAGCCGATCCTGCGCGCCACGGCCTGGGGTCGTGCCTTCGGCGCGACGAGCGACTCCTCGCGTTTCCTGATGGGCACCACCGATGACCCGGTCAGCTCGCTGAGCCAGACCCCGCTGCGTTCACCCACGGTGTTCAACTTCTTCCGTGCCGGCTACGTGCCGCCCAACTCCGCCGCCGGTGCAGCCAACCTGACCGCGCCCGAGTTCCAGATCGTGCACGAAGCGTCGGTGGTCGGCTACATGAACTTCATGCGCAATGCCGTCCAGAACGGCATCGGCGGCCGCGCCACGGGCGCCACGCGCAATGACATCCAGCCCAACTACACCGCGGAGATCGCGCTGGCCGACAAGCCGGACGATCTGGTCAACCGGCTCGACATGCTGCTGACTGGCGGCACGATGACCACGACCAACAAGCAGATCATCCGCGATGCGGTCAATGCAGTGACCATCCCGGCCTCCAATGGCAGCAACCAGGCACAGATCGATGCCGCCAAGCTGACTCGCGCACGCCTCGGGGTCTATCTGACCCTGGCCTCGCCCGAGTTCCTGATCCAGAAGTAAGGGAAGGGCCGACACCATGAGCAAGCATATGAATGAATCCCGCCGCGCCTTCCTGCGCGCCAGCAGCAACCTGTCCTTCCTGGGGGTGGCCGCACCCTTCGGTCTGAACCTCGCCACGCTGGCTGCCGCATCCGCGCAGACCGCCGGCACGGACTACAAGGCACTGGTCTGCCTGTACTTCTTCGGCGGCAACGACAGCGCCAACATGGTTCTGCCGACGGATGCCACGTCGTGGGCGGAGTACACCCGCATCCGCACCACGGCCGAGGCCGGCAGCATCGCGCTGCCCGCGGTGGGCCAGCCCGGCGGCGTGCTGCCGCTGAATGCAATCAACAACCAGGGCCGCGGCTTCGCACTGCACCCCGCGCTGCGCGACTTCCAGACCCTGTTCGATGCCGGCCGCGGCGCCATCCTGTCGAACGTCGGTCCGCTGATCGAACCGATCGCCAACCGCACCGAACTGAACACCAAGCGCCGCCCGCCCAAGCTGTTCTCGCACAACGACCAGACCTCGATGTGGCAGGCCTTCGCACCCGAAGGTGCGCGCCAGGGTTGGGGTGGCCGCATGGGCGACCTGCTGATGTCGACCAACAGCAAGACCACCTTCACCTGCATCTCGGCCTCGGGCAATACGGTCTTCCTGTCGGGCAATCAGGCCCTGGCCTATCAGGTCAACAGCGGCGGTGCGGTCTCGATTGGCGGCGTGGGCACGACCACCAACAACACGGTTTACGGCTCGGCCGCCGGCGGTACCGCGCTGCGCAACCTGATCAGCTCGGACCGCACCAACTTGCTCGAGAAGGACCACAACGCGATCGTCAAGCGCTCGATCGACGCGCAGGTTGATCTGGCTGCGGCCATGCTGCCTGCCGGCGCGACCGGCATCGCCAATCCGACGCAGTACACCAATCCCAACACCGGCAACCTGGCCAACAACGGCCTGGCACAGCAGTTCCAGACCGTGGCCCGCATCATCGGCGGCCGCACGGCGCTGGGGACGCGTCGGCAGGTGTTCTTCGTGGGGATCGGCGGCTTCGACACGCACGACTTCCAGCGCAACAACCATGCGGATCTGATGGCCCGCATCGGCCATGCCCTGAAGTACTTCGATGACACCCTGGCCGCCATGCCGGGCCTGGGCGACATTCGCAACCAGGTGACCGTATTCAGCTCCAGCGAATTCGGTCGGACCTACACGAGCAACGGCGACGGTACCGACCACGGCTGGGGTGCGTCGCACTTCGTGACCGGTGGCGCCGTGAATGGCCGTGACCTCTACGGTCGCTTCCCGACCATCGGCCTGACCGCGCCGGATTCCGCCTCCGGCAGCGGTGCCTGGATTCCGGTGCACAGCGTGGATCAGTATGGCGCCACGCTCGGTCGTTGGATGGGTCTGTCGGAGACGCAGCTCGACGACATCTTCCCGAATCTGCGCAACTTCACCCAGCGCGATCTGGGCTTCATGCGCCTGACCTGATCCGGGTTCTGACGGCAACAAGGCCTCCCGCGTGGAGGCCTTGTTGTTTGCAGTGCCGCAAAACGGACGTCTATAGTTGCAGCGCCCGAGGCTTGCATAACTAGCAATCCTCTTCACAGAATCCGACATGCCCGCCGCCAAGAAAACCGCCGCCAAAGCCCCTGCCGCCAAGAAAGCTGCCGCAAAGTCCACCGCAGCCAAGGCCGCAGCCGCGCCTGCGTTCAAGGGGGTCGGCGACGGGCTCAAGACGCTCGTCATCGCCGAAAAACCCTCGGTGATGAACGACATCGCCAAGGCTCTGGGCGGCTTCGTGAAGCACGAGGACTATCTGGAGAGCGACGAGTACGTGGTCTCCAGCGCCGTGGGCCATCTGCTCGAGCTGGTGGTGCCCGAGCAGTACGACGTCAAGCGCGGCAAGTGGAGCTTTGCCCACCTGCCCATGATTCCGCCGCACTTCGATGTGCAGCCGATCGAGAAGAACGAGAAGCGCCTGAAGACGTTGGTGAAGCTGCTCAAGCGCAAGGACATCGGCGCAGTCATCAATGCCTGTGACGCCGGGCGCGAGGGCGAACTGATCTTCCGCTACATCATGCAGCACGCCAAGAGCAAGCTGCCGGTGCAGCGCCTGTGGCTGCAGAGCATGACGCCGCAGGCCATCCGTGACGGCTTCGCGAACCTGCGCACCGACGACCAGATGATGCCCCTGGCCGATGCCGCGCGCTGCCGCAGCGAGGCCGACTGGCTCGTGGGCATCAATGGCACGCGCGCCATGACCGCCTTCAACAGCAAGGACGGCGGGTTCTTCCTGACTACCGTGGGTCGCGTGCAGACGCCAACGCTGGCCATCGTGGTGGAGCGCGAGGAGCGCATCCGCAAGTTCGTGCCGCGCGACTTCTGGGAGGTGCGTGCGGAGTTCGTGGCGGCCGGCGGCGTGTACGAAGGCCGCTGGTTCGACCCGAAGTTCAAGCGCGACGAGACCGACCCCGAGAAGCGCGAAAGCCGCCTCTGGGCCAAGGCAGCGGCCGAAAGCATCGTGGCCGCCTGCCGCAGCCAGATGGGCTCGGTGACCGAAGAGGCCAAGCCCAGCACCCAGGGCGCACCGCTGCTCTACGACCTCACCAGCCTGCAGCGCGAGTCCAACGGCCGCTTCGGCTTCTCGGCACAGACCACGCTCTCGATTGCCCAGGCCCTGTATGAAAAGCACAAGGTCCTGACCTACCCGCGAACCGACAGCCGCTACCTGCCGCAGGACTATGTGGGCACGGTGGAGAAGACCCTGGAGCAGGTCGGCGAGATGGACCGCTACTACCCCTTCACCGCCCAGGCGCTGAACAAGGGCTGGGTCAAGGGTGGCAACAAGCGCGTGTTCGACAACACCAAGGTCTCCGACCACTTCGCCATCATTCCCACGGGCAACCTGCCCAAGGGCTTGAGCGAGGCCGAAGCCAAGGTCTACGACCTCGTCACCAAGCGCTTCATCGCCGTGTTCTTTCCGCCGGCCGAATACCAGATCACCACCCGCATCACCGAGGTGCAGGGCCATCAGTTCAAGACCGAGGGCAAGGTGCTCGTGAACCCGGGCTGGCTG
The DNA here is from genome assembly GCA_035702705.1 of Burkholderiaceae bacterium. GTDB lineage: Bacteria > Pseudomonadota > Gammaproteobacteria > Burkholderiales > Burkholderiaceae_C > Piscinibacterium. The sequence goes on from DASSQC010000331.1 coordinate 5,610, forward strand.
GCGGTCTATGGCAAGGATGAACAGAAGAGCGACGACTCGCTCGTGGCCGTGAAGCAGGGCGAGCGTGTGGTGACCGAGACCATCGAGGCGGTGGGCCTGTCGACCAAGCCGCCGCCCCGCTACAACGAAGCCACGCTGCTGTCCGCCATGGAAGGCGCGGGCAAGCTGGTCGAAGACGAGGAACTGCGCGAGGCCATGGCCGAGCGCGGCCTGGGCACGCCGGCCACGCGCGCCGCCACCATCGAAGGGCTCCTGAACGAGAAGTACATGCTGCGCGAGGGCCGGGACCTCATGCCCACCGCCAAGGCCTTCCAGCTCATGACCCTGCTGCGCGGCCTGGGCGTGGAGGAACTCACCCAGCCCGAACTCACCGGCGGCTGGGAGCACAAGCTCTCGCTGATGGAAAAGGGCGAGATCTCGCGCGAGGAGTTCATGCAGGAAATCGCGCGCATGACGCAGATCATCGTCAAGCGCGCCAAGGAATACGACCGCGACACCGTGCCGGGCGACTACGCCACGCTCAAGACGCCCTGCCCGCACTGCGGCAGCGTGGTCAAGGAGAACTACCGCCGCTTTGCCTGCGAAGCCTGCGGCTTCTCCATCAGCAAGCACCCGGGCGGCCGCAGCTTCGAGATCGAGGAGGTCGAAGAGCTGCTCGAAAAGCGCACCATCGGCCCCCTGCAGGGCTTCCGCTCCAAGATGGGCCGGCCCTTCGCGGCCATCCTCAACATCGTCGAGGACACCGAGAACAACAACCTCAAGATGGAATTCGACTTCGGCCAGTCCAACGCCGAAGACGAAGACGCCGAGGCGCCCGACTTCTCCGGCCAGAGCCCGCTGGGCAAGTGCCCGCGCTGCGGTGGCGGTGTGTATGAGCACGGCATGAACTACGTGTGCGAGAACACGGTGGTGGCCAAGACCTGCACCTTCAAGAGCGGCAAGGTGATCCTGCAGCAGGAGATCAGCCCCGAGCAGGTCAGGAAGCTGCTCGAGACCGGCAAGACCGATCTGCTGACCGGCTTTGTCTCCATGCGCACGCGTCGGCCCTTCAAGGCCTTTCTGGCCTGGGACGCCAAGGCCGACAAGGTCGGCTTCGAGTTCGCCCCGCGCGAGGCCAAGGCGCCGGCCAAGAAGGGCGCGAAGAAGGCCACCGAGGCCGCCGAGTAGGGTCGCGCGCAGGGGCCAGTCGCTCCTGCAGCGCCGGGCCGTGCAGTCGGTCGCCCTGCACCGGCCGCCCAGCGGCCGCCCATGGATCGCCCCATCGGGCAACACGCGCCGGGCGTGCATGGGACTACGCTTGACGGCCTGCGCGCGGCATTCCAGCCTGGCGCGCACCGTATGAACCCAGCGAGGCCAGCCATGAATCCTCCCAAGCACTCCCTGTTGCGCGGCGCCCTGGGCGCGGCCGCACTCTCGCTCTGCCTGGCGGGCTGCGCCAACCTGAACATCGGCCTGGGCATTGGCGGCGGCGGACTGGGTATTGGTGTGGGCGTGGGCAGCGACGGCAACGTGAGCGTGGGCGTAGGCGGTGGCGGTCGCGTGGGCAATGTCGGCGTGGGTGGTGCGGTGACGCTGCCGGCCGGCAAGATCGTCGAAAAGGACGGCAAGGACGCCAAGGACAAGGATGGCAAGAAGGATGAGCCGAAGAAGGACGAGCCGCCCACCGACCCGGACGCCGTGCGCCGTCCTTGATGCATCCAGGCAAATTCGGCTAGATCAATTCGAGTTGATCTCACAAGTGAAGTGAGTTCTGGGCAAGCGCAAAGTCCGATAGCAACCACTCACAAGGCAACAGAAAACACTGAAAAACGGCCAAAGATTGCGATCAGGCCGCTCAGCCTCCACGGATTCCGCATGTTCAACCCCAACGCCACCCTGCGCTCCGTGCCGCTGCACGAGGGCCACTTCTGCTGGGTGATCGACGACGCCCTCGTCCACCCCGAGCAGCTGCGTCAGTTCGCCCGCGAGCAGCGCGCCGCCTTTGCCCCCGCGCCGCACAACGCCTACCCCGGCGTGGAATTGCTCATGCCGCCGGAGTTTTCCGACCGGCTGGCGGAGTTCTTCGCCCAGCATGTGCGCCGCCGCTTGGGCGGCCGGCGCACCCTGCGCATGTACAGCCGCCTGTCGATGGTGACGAAGCAGCCGCACGAGCTGCTGCCGCGCCAGTGGCTCTGCCATCGGGACAATCAGGGCCTGCCGGCCGACCAATGCATGGCCGCCAGCGTGCTCTACCTGTTCGACGACCCCGCCCTGGGCGGCACCGCCTTCTACCGCCCCCGCAAGAGTCCGCAGGAGACTGCGCAGCTGGTGCACGACTGCGGCCAGATGGACGCCGCCACCTTCGGTGCGCGCTACGGCATCGCACCCGGCTACATGCTGGACGGCAACGACTGGTTCGAGAAAACCGGCAGCGTGCCGGCGCGCTACAACCGCCTGATCTTCTACGACGGCAGCCTGTTCCACACCGGCGAACTTGCCACCCCGCAGCGCTACGTGAATGACCCGGACACCGGGCGGCTGACGGTGAACGGGTTCTTTACGTGCTCGCGGGCGGCGGGCTAGGGCCGCTCCACGCCCGGAGTCGGCGCGCCTGATCCAGCATCCATGCGCCTTTCCAGCCCAAATCGCCCGGAAAGCCGCATGGGACAAGCGAAGCTGGTTTTTCGCTGCGCCGTCCCCACAATATCGACATGACCCAGATTCCCGCCGACGCCACCCCGCCCAAGAGCCTGCTGACCTTCCCCGCCACCGTGCCCGTCACGGCGATTGGCAAGCGGGTGGATGATCTGGCGCACAGCATTGCCGAGACCGTGCGCGGCGTGGTGCCGGGCTTTGACGCCGCCACCATCGAGCTGCGCGCCAGCAAGGCCAACAACTACCTGGCGGTGGCCTTCATGGTGCACTTCGAGAGCCGCGAGCAGATGGAGGCGGTGGAAGTGGCGCTGCGTGCCAATCCGCGCGTGAAGATCGTGCTCTGAAGGGCGGCGGCCATGCGTCATTGCAGGCCGCTGCTGCGGCGGCTTGTCCGGCGGGGCGCGTCATTGGGCGCCTAGACTGATGTGAAGCGCCTCTGCCAAGGACCGTTCAACATTGGGGGTACCTGCGCCTTGAAGCGTGTTCCTCTCCTTGCCCGCCCGTCATGACGCCACCGATCATCGAAGTCGACCAGCTCGTGTTTGACTACCCGGGGCACCGGGCGCTGCACGGCGTGAGCTTTGCCATCGAGCGGGGCAGCGTCACGGCGCTGGTGGGCCCCAATGGCGCGGGCAAGACCACATTGATGCGCCTGATCGCCGCGCTGGACACGCCGTTTGCCGGCACCGTGCGCGTGCAAGGGGTGGATGTGCAGGAGGCGCCGCGCGCCGTGCACCGGCACATCGGCTACCTCGCAGACCAGTTCGGGCTCTACGGCAGCCTGTCGGTGCGGCGCTGCCTGGCGTTTGCCGCGGCCTCGCAGGGGCTTGCTTCCGACGAGATCGACGCCGCTGTGCAGGACACCGCCCGCCTGCTGGACCTTGAAGACAAGCTCGATGCACAGGCCGGGCGCCTGTCGCGCGGGCAGCGTCAGCGCGTGGCCATCGGCCAGGCCATCATTCACCGGCCCGCCGTCGTGCTGCTCGACGAACCGGCCAGCGGGCTGGACCCCGAGGCACGCAATGCCCTGGCCGGCGTGTTCCGGCAGATGCAGGCCGCGGGCATGACCCTGCTGGTGTCTAGCCACATCCTGGCGGAGCTGGACGCGTATTCCACCCACATGCTCGCCCTGCGTGAGGGTCGCATCCAGGATCTGCGCGCGCTGCACGGGGCATCGGATTCCTTGGTTCGCCGCCTGCGCCTTCACTGGCGCGGTGCGGCCGAGGACGCCCTGGCCGCCCTGCGCGCGCAGCCCGGGGTGCATGTGCTGCACAGCGAGACCCGGCAGGCCGAGTTCGAGCTCGACGGCGACGATGACGCACAGGCGCAGCTGCTTGAGCGGCTCGTGCAGGCGCAGCGCGCTGCGGCGTCCGGCCGCTTTGCCGTGATCGGTCTGGAAGCCGTGCGCGAGAACCTGCAGGACTCCTATCTGCGCTCGATGCAGGGCAGTGCGGCGCCGGCCGCGTCGGACGGAGGCCGCGCATGATGCGTTCGGACAACCCGGAGTTCCAGCGCCAGATCTGGCTGACCTGGTCGCTGACCCGCGCGCTGGTCATGCCGGCCCTGCTGGGTCTGGCCGCCGCCGCCGTGGCCCTGGCCGCACGCGACGCGCAGGAGGCGGCCGCCAATCTTGCCCGCGCGGCGGTGATCGGCTTCGTGGTGGTGGTCTGGCTCTACGGTTCGCGCGAGGCCGGCGCCAGCGTGGTGGACGAGATCCGCGACCGCACCTGGGACCAGCAGCGCATGGGTGCCCTGCCGCCCTGGCCCATGACCTGGGGCAAGCTGCTGGGCAGCACCAGTCTGGCGTGGTGGGGCGGGGCCATCTGCGCCGGCGTCTATGCCGCGGCCGCCGTGCAGGCCGGCCTGGCGCAGTGGCCGCTGACCCTGCTGACCCTGGTGGCAGGTGGCGTGGCCCTGCAGGCCCTGGCCAGCCTGCTCAATCTGCACCTGGCACTGTTTGACGAGCGCCTGGCCGCGCGCGGCGGGCTGTGGTGGCTGCTGGTGCTGGCGCTGTGGGGCTTCGGGCCGATCAGTCTGCTCGGTGAGCTGGATGGCCGCGGCTGGTGGGGCTTCACGCTCAGCGGTGCCGTGCTGGCGGCGGGCTCGGCCTGCCTGATTGCCGCGTGTCTGGTGACCGCCCTGTGGCGGCGCACGGCCGAAGCCCTGGCCGTGCGGCAGCTGCCCTGGGCCTGGCCCCTGCTGGCCGTGGTGCTGGCGGTCTGGTCGGCCGGCTTTGTGCTGGGCACATCGGTTGAGGGTGCACTCCACACGGTCCTGGCTGGTGTCGTGACCTTCGCGGGCGTGTTCACGCTGCTGGTGCTGGTGTCTGAGCCGAACGACCGCACGCGCTGGGCGGCCATTGGCGCCCGCGCGCTGCGCGGTGAATGGCGGCGCGCGCTGGAGCGGCTGCCGCTGTGGCCGGTGAGCCTGACGCTGGCCCTGGCCGCGGCGCTCCTGCTCACTGTGGTGTCGAGCAGGCCGTCCGCGGGCGATGTGCCCAAGCTGACCGAGGTGATTCGCGCGGACAGCCTGATGGCGCTGACCCTCGTGCTGATGCTCGTGCGCGACTGCGCGCTGGCGACCGCGCTGGCCTGGCGCACGCGGGTGCGCCGGCCGGTGGGCGCCTTCCTGCTGTGCCTGCTGGTGCTGTATGTCCTGCTGCCCTGGCTGGCGGGCGCCCTGGAGCTCAAGCCGGTGCTGCATGCGTTGCTGCCGCCCAGCCTGCTGGTGGTCAGGGAGGCAGCCGGCAGCATGCTTGCGCTGGCCGCGGTGCATGCCGTGCTCGGCCTGCTGCTGGCGGCCTGGAGCTGGCGCCGCCCCTAGTCATTCCGCCCACCACCGGCCCAACGTCTTTCTGCCTATCAGCGATGCAGATCAAGCGCATCACCACGCCCGAGTACACCCCCGTGTTTGCCGCCATGCGCGAGTTCACCGCGCAGCGCACGCCCGGCACGGAAGACGAGCTCTGGCTTGCGGAGCACGGACCGGTGTACACGTTGGGGCTGGCGGGCAGGCGCGAGCACATCCTGAATGCGCATGACATCCCGGTCATTGCAACGGACCGCGGCGGGCAGGTGACGTATCACGGACCCGGCCAGGTGGTGGCCTATCCGCTGATCGACCTGCGCCGCCAGGGCATCTATGTGAAGGAGTACGTGCACCGCATCGAAACCGCGGTGATCTGCGTGCTGGCGGACTACGGCGTGATCGGCCAGCGCGTGCCCAATGCGCCGGGCATCTATGTGCGCCTGGATGGCCGCGCGCCGAGCCTGGCGGGCAGTGCGGGCCCGCAGCCGGCGGGCGCAGACCCCTTTGCGGGTCTGGGCAAGATTGCGGCCCTGGGCGTGAAGGTGACCAATCACCGCACCTATCACGGCGTGGCGTTGAATGTGGCCATGGATCTGGCGCCATTTACGTGGATCAACCCCTGCGGATACGCGGGTTTGGCTACGGTGGACCTCGCTACACTGGGCGTCCAGACCACCTGGGACGACGCAGCGGCGCGGCTGGCGCATCATCTGGCGCGCGTCTTCCCGCAGCCGGTTCCCGCCGATGCCGTCTGAGCGCGGCTCAACGCCTCATCCTTCCTCATCATGAGCAACGTCACCGACAAGGCCCTGCCCGCAGGCGAGTACGACGCGACCGCGAAGCAGAAGCACGAAGCCAAGACGGCCAGAAACCCGATCAAGATCATCCCGATCGAGCGCACCGAGATGCTCAAGAAGCCGGACTGGATCCGCGTGAAGGCGGGCTCGGTCAACACGCGCTTCTACGAGATCAAGCAGATCCTGCGCGAGCACAAGCTGCACACGGTGTGCGAGGAAGCATCGTGCCCGAACATCGGCGAGTGCTTCGGCAAGGGCACGGCGACGTTCATGATCATGGGCGACATCTGCACGCGGCGCTGTCCGTTCTGCGACGTCGGGCACGGCCGCCCGCTGCCGCTCGACACCGAGGAGCCGGCAAACCTCGCGAAGACGATCGCCGCGCTGCGGCTGCGCTACGTCGTCATCACGAGCGTCGATCGCGACGACCTTCGCGACGGCGGCGCGCAGCACTTCGTCGATTGCATCCGTGCGGTGCGCGCGCATTCGCCGGTGACGCAGATCGAAGTGCTCGTACCCGATTTCCGCGGCCGGCTGGAACGCGCGCTCGACATCCTGAGCGCA
>DASSQC010000332.1:0-3944 GCA_035702705.1 Burkholderiaceae bacterium
TAGCCGAAGCTCAGCAACCCGGCGGTGGTATTGAGCAGGCGCGAGCCGGCCACCCGCTTGGCGTAGGCCAGCAGCAGGGCCACGGCCAGCGTGAGCGTGGCGCCCAGGACACCCAGGCGCAGGGTGTTCCAGCTCCAGCCCCAGAATCGATCGAGCTGGGTGGTCCATTCCGGCTCACGCAGCATCATCCAGCCCAGGCCCAGCACCGGCAGCACAAAGCCCAGCAGCACCGGCAGCGCGCACAGCAGCGCAGCCGCCGCGCCCTGCACGCCCGGCAGCGGGTGGCGGCGCATGGGCCGCGCCACCCGCGAGCCGGCATGGCTGATGCCCTTGCGCGCGCGCCGCTCCATCCAGAACAGCAGCCCCACGAGCGCCAGCAGCACCAGCGCCAGCAGCAGCGCCGCGGGCCGATCTCCCAGGCCGAACCAGGCGTTGTAGATGGCGGCCGAGAAGGTGCGCAGGCCGAAGTAGTAGGTGGCGCCGACGTCGGCCAGCGTCTCCATCACCACCAGCGCCGCACCGGCCGCCACGGCTGGCCGCGCCATGGGCAGGGCCACGCGCCAGAACACCTGTGAGGCTTTCACGCCAAGGAGCCGGCTGCTTTCCACCAGCGAGGCCGGCAGATCGGCAAAGGCCGCGCGCGCCAGCAGATAGACATAGGGGTACAGCACCAGAGAGAACAGCACCACGGCACCGGGCAGCGAGCGCACCTCGGGCAGCCGCCAGCTCAGCCCGAGATCCAGCCGCATGAAGCGCTGGATCGGCCCGGAAAATTGCAGCAGGTCGGTATAGGCGTAGGCGATCACGTAGGTCGGCATGGCCAGGGGCAGCACCAGCAGCCAGGCCAGCACTGCGCGGCCGGGAAAGGCGTAGCGCTCCACCAGCCAGGCGCAACCCGCGCCGATGAACACCGCGCCCGCGAGGCTGCCGCCGGCCAGCACGGCCGAGGTCACCAGCGCGTCCGGCAGCACCGTGGCAAACAGGTGCCAGAGGCTGCCGGAGGCCAGCCCCTGCACGCCCAGCAACAGCAAGGCGACCATGGGCAGCAGCAGCAGGCCGCCCAAGGCCAGCGCCGCCCAGCGCAGCACAAGCCCCTGGCCTGCGGCGGCAGGCGCAGCAGCCTGGGGCGAGGTGCTCACGCTGAGGGTCATGTCGGGCTGCGGCTCAGGCATGGACTGCAAATTCGGACAGAAAAACGATGAATATAAAAAGCGTCAGGAATGGCTATGGACAAGCGAGAAATGCCATCTGATCAAATGAGATTGCATCAATTTCAGACATGCTAGTACCACTCGTTGTCGCCCATGCAGCGCGGTCGGCCCGTGATGCTGCTTCGCATCTGGCCCACGCTCAGCCGATCAGACCACAGCTCGCCCGCAGCGCCCCGACCACTGCGCCCACGCGCAGCGCTGCGGCACGATCTGGATCAAGCTGCTGCGCCCCGCCGCACCGTATCTTGAGCACGATCGCGTCGCCGGGCACTAAGATGCGAACAATTCTCAAACTCAACCAGCTTCACAGTTTGCCATGCAGATGCAGCAACGCACGGAGTTCGAAGGCCATACCAGCGCGGCCGCGCCGGCTGGCCTGCGCACCCTGCCTTCAGGCGCTGCACCGGCCCTGAGCTCGCCGCTGCCCGGCACGCGCGCGCACGCAGAGGCCGCGCCGGCCCACCCCGGCTTCCTGACGCTGGAGGCCGTGGGCCTGCGCTACCCCGGCCAGCGCGACAGCCTGCTCGCCGGCGTGTCCTTCTCATTGGCGCAGGGCGAGATCGGCTGCCTGCTCGGCCCTTCGGGTTGCGGCAAATCCAGCCTGCTGCGCGCCATTGCCGGATTCATGCCGCTACTGGCCGGGCGCATTGCGCTGAACGGGCGTCTGCTCAGCGGCGACGGTGCGATGGTGCTGCCCAACGAGCGCGGCGTGGGCATGGTGTTCCAGGACTTTGCGCTCTTCCCGCACCTGAATGTGGCGCAGAACATCGGCTTTGGCCTGAAGGCCCTGCCGGCGGCTGAGCGCGATCAGCGTGTGGCCGAGCTGCTGCAGCTGGCCGACCTGAGCGCTTTGGCCGCGCGCTACCCGCACGAGATTTCTGGCGGCCAGCAACAGCGTGTGGCCCTGGCGCGCGCACTGGCGCCGCGCCCGGCCCTGATGCTGCTGGACGAACCCTTCTCCAGCCTGGATGTGGACCTGCGCGAGCGTCTGTCGAGCGAAGTGCGCGCCCTGCTCAAGGCCACCGGCACGACCGCCATCCTGGTCACGCACGACCAGCACGAGGCCTTTGCCATGGCCGATCGCCTCGGCGTGATCCACGGCGGGCAGCTGCTGCAGTGGGACAGCCCCTACAACCTGTACCACCAGCCGGCCACGCGCGTGGTGGCCGACTTCGTGGGTGAAGGCGCCTTCGTGCCCGGCGAGCTGCACCAGCCCGCCGACCACGGCCACGATCACGTGCTGATTGAGCTGGGCTGGATCACGCCGCCCGACAAGTGCAACCACCCGCACCTGCCGCCGCGCCACGTGGACGTGCTGCTGCGCCCCGATGATGTGGTGCATGACGACCACGCAGCGCTTCAGGCCACCATCGTGCGCAAGGCCTTCCGAGGCGCGGAATTCATGTACACCCTGCGCCTGCCCAGCGGCCGCGAGATCCTCACCCTGGTGCCCAGCCACCACGACCACGCCATCGGCGAAGCCATCGGCATCCGCCTGCAGGCCGATCACGTCGTGTGGTTCGAGCGCAGCTGAACGCCTGTCAGCCGCCAGCCGGAGCGCCGGAACTGCTCTGATACACTAGAAGGCTTACGACCGAGCCGGAGAGGTGGCAGAGTGGTCGAATGTACCTGACTCGAAATCATGCGTACGGGCAACCGTACCGAGGGTTCGAATCCCTCCCTCTCCGCCAAAATCCTTACAAATCAACAACTTAGCGCAGAATCGATGACTATCGATCTGCGCTTTTTTGTTTGCTCTTTACTATCGAGGTTGTGGAGCGCTCCGCAACCCGGTTATCCGGGGAAACCGGTATAGCGTGTGCGACGTGGCAGACACACGACCACGCCGATCATGTCAGCAGCGTAAGTGCTTGATTTAGATGAATAAATTCTTAGGCCAGGTCCGCGTTCGAGTGTACTGTCCACCGTCGAGGCGTAGCTGAATGCACCTGATTTTCGGTCAGGCGAACCACCAAAACAGCGAACCCGCATGCAAAGCTGCGGTATGCAGACCCACAACCCTTAGGGCTCGCGCTCAGTCGGCGCTGTACGTCAAGCCGAGCTGCGAAGGTTTGCTTGCGGCCAATAGCGGAGGCCACTCCAACCGCTACCCAGCGTCGTATCGAGTTGTGTGATTGAGTCGCATGCTCGTAAGCGCAAACCGTACGCCGCTCCCGCGCTGCCTTTCCGCCCATGTTCTGAATGGACGAAAGCAGATACTCGAGCACCGTACGGCGTCCGTGGCGCACCTCCGCGCTGACCAGCAACCCCGCGGAGAGCGCAGGTCGACGCGCTGGGCCAGGATTACCCGCGGGTCAGATTGGGCAGGGTTGAGATGAGTGACGCACCACAGCTTGTCTTGTGACCTTCGAGCGCAACCGGTATCCCGTCGATCGTCCAATCGGGGTCGCCTTCGATGATGACGCAGTTCGCGTGCTGCGGGATCGGGCAGGAACACTTATCGCCTTTGCGCGCCAGTGGCTTGCCCATGACATCCGAGCGATTCGGGTTGACCTGAACGACAGATCCACCATGGCTGGTCGGATCGCCTAGTCGGATGGCCTTCTTCATGACTTGGGCGCCAGCACCGTTCTGTCGCGGTAGTAGTCCGCAATTTTCATGTCTTTCAGCCTGAGCCCGCCGTTGGCTAGCACGAAGTGCCCGAAGGAATCGTGAACATACTGCTCGAAAAGAAACTCGACCGCCGGATGTACAGCGCCACGCCGCGGCGTA
>DASSQC010000333.1:0-5391 GCA_035702705.1 Burkholderiaceae bacterium
ATTGCCGACTTCTTCAAGCTCATCGACCACTACACCCCGCAACTGGTGAGCTGGAACGGCGGCGGCTTCGATCTTCCCTGTCTGCACTACCGCGCCATGAAACATCTGGTGCCGAGTACCCGCTACTGGGAAAACGGCGACGAGGACCGTGACTTCAAGTGGAACAACTACCTGAGCCGCTACCACACGCGACACCTCGACCTCATGGACTACCTTGGCATGTTCACCGGCCGGGCCAATGCACCGCTTGATGAGCTTGCGAAGCTCTGCGGTCTGCCGGGCAAGCTGGGTGTGGATGGTTCGCAGGTGCTGCCGATGTGGCGCGAGGGCCGGCTGGCTGAGATCCGCGCGTATTGCGAGACCGACGTGATGAACACCTATCTGCTCTATGCGCGCCACCAGGTCCTGCGTGGGGTGATGAGCCGCGAGGCGTATGAGGCCGAGGAGCAGCTCGTGCATGACACGTTGATCGAACTGCCAGGCGATCACTGGGCGCAGTATCTGGATGCGTGGAGCCCGTCGGCATGAGGCGAAATCGCAACCCGAATCTGCAGCCGCGATTTGACGAACTGACCATCGAGTCCATCGATCTGGAGGCGCAGGGTGTGGCACACCGCGCGCCGGAGCCCCACCCGGACACCGGCGAGCTGCCCCCGCAGGGCAAGGTGGTGTTCGTGCGCGGTGCACTGGCGGGTGAGCGGGTGCGCGCCGAAGTGGTGCGCGAGAAGCCCAGCTTTGCCGTTGCCGAGCTGACCGAAGTGCTGCGCGAAAGTCCGCTACGCGTCACACCGCGCTGCAAGCACTTCGGAACCTGCGGCGGCTGTTCCATGCAGCATGTCGAGCCGATGGCGCAGGTGGCCATCAAGCAGCGTGCGCTCGAGGACTGCCTGTGGCATGTGGGCAAGCTCAAGCCCGCCCAGGTGCTGCCGCCGATTGCCGGGCCGGCCTGGGGCTACCGATACCGCGCGCGGCTTTCAGTGCGCTACGTGGAGAAGAAGGGCGGTGTGCTGGTGGGCTTTCACGAGCGGGCCTCCAGCTACGTGGCCGACATGACGGAGTGCCACATCCTGCCACCGCATGTGGCCAAGCTCCTTGTGCCCCTGCGCGAGCTCATCGCCGGCCTGTCGATCCGCGATCGCATGCCGCAGATCGAGCTGGCTGTGGGCCAGAGCGACACGATCATGGTTCTGCGGGTGCTGGAGCCGCCCACCGCGGCAGATCATGCGCAACTCGCGGCATTTGAAGATGCCCATGGCGTGCTGTTCTGGCTGCAGCCCAAGGGCCCGGATTCCATCCATCCGCGCGACCCGGCACGTGCCGGTGACCTGCACTATCTGCTGCCTGAGTTCGGCATACGCATGCCCTTCAAGGCGACAGACTTCACCCAGGTGAATCACCAGATCAACCGGGTGCTGGTGGATCGGGCGATTCGTCTGCTTGATGTGCAGCGCACTGACCGTGTGCTTGATCTGTTCTGCGGCCTGGGCAACTTCACTTTGCCGCTGGCCACGCTGGCCGCGCAGGTGCATGGCATCGAGGGCAGCCAGACGCTCGTGGATCGCGCGTTAGCCAACGCGCAAGCCAACGGCGTGGCCGCCAAGACCAGCTTTGCGGCGCGCAACCTGTTTGAGGTCACGACCGAGGAGGTGCGCGGCTGGGGGCGCTTCGATCGCTGGCTGATCGATCCTCCGCGCGAGGGTGCGCTGGCGGTGGCACGCGCTGCGGCGGCGCTGGCGCCAGCCGAGCGGCCCAGGCGGATGGTTTACGTGAGCTGCAACCCGGCCACACTGGCACGCGACGCTGCCGTGCTGGTGCATGAAGGCGGCTGGACGCTGAAGTCAGCCGGGGTGATCAACATGTTCCCGCACACCAGCCATGTGGAGAGCATGGCAGTGTTTGAGCCAAACATGGCCGAAATAGGTTGATTTTTTGGTGATCCGAGCTGAAAAAAGCTTGAGAAGGCCGCCAGTCAAGCGATAGCGTGCTTCCATCGGTTTGATTCATTTCTTGGCCGAAAATTAATGAAAAAGGGTCGCATATGCGACCCTTTCTGCTTGTGAGGCGCCAGCTTGCGCCCTGCGCCTCACTCCTGATTGCCGATGCCGAACAGTGCAAGCAGGCTGGAGAAGACGTTGTAGATGTCCAGGTACAGCGCCAGCGTGGCAGAGATGTAGTTGGTCTCTCCGCCGGTGACGATGCGATTGACATCCCACAGCATGAACAGGGAACTGATGCCCAGCACCATGACGGTCATGGCGAGCATCAGCGCCGGCAGCTGGAACACGATGCCGATGATCGCGCCCACCATCACCACCAGCGCGCCGACCGTCAGGAACTTGCCCATGCCGGACAGATCCTTCTTGATGATCGTGCCCAGACTGGCCATCACGGCGAAGATGGCAGCCGTGCCACCCAGCGCGCTCATGATCAGGCCCGCACCGTTGTTCATGCCGAGCACGATGCCCACCAGACGCGAGAGCATCACGCCCATGAAGAAGGTGAAGGCCAGCAGCAGGACGACGCCCGTGCCGCTGTTCTTGTTCTTCTCGATCGCGAACATGAAGCCGAATGCGCCGACCATGAAGACGATCAGCGAGAGGATCGGGCTCTTGAGCATGGTCTTGTCCAGCCCCATCGCCATGGCCAGCCAGGCGCCGGCAATCGTCGGGACCAGCGAGACGGCGAGCAGCGCGTAGGTGTTGCGCAGCACCTTGTTGCGTTGCTCGGCAGACAGGGTCGTTTGACCGTAGCTGCCAATGGTTTGAACTTCAGCCATGGACGTGCACTCCTCGAATGAGATCCGGAACCACGCAGGGTGCGTGTGTGCACCATGCGGAATCCGTGCTTTGGAGTTGGCATTGTGACGCAAAGTTTCGCGTCGAGCCCTTGCCCGGTCTGCGGTTGTGACCGGGGTTTTCCCTATGAAATCAGCGGCTTGCGAGTGGGTGGCCGACACACAGAACGCTGTGGCGATGCCACCGCAGCCCGCTGGGACTGCCGGCTAGCGCAGCCCTGGCAGCGCGAGCAGGGCGTCACCATGCGGCACGCAGATCAGCCTGGCCTTGCGGGCTGCCTGCTGCACCCGCTTGTCCTTTGAGATGAGCGGGCAGGTCAGCGTGTGGGCCAGATCCAGAAAGGGCTGGTCATCGGCATCGAGGCAGCGCACGGGGCAGGGGTGCAGCGGTGCAGTGTGCAGATGCACGAGCTTCGCGGACTGTCCGAGGAGTTCTGCAGTCCAGCGTTCGTCGCTGGCGTCTTCCGGAGCGCGAGCCCGGACCGCCGGATAGTCCAGCACGCGGCGCAGTTCTTCCAGGAGATGCGTTGTGGCGACCCATCGGAGCTGTCCGGACTGCAATGCATGCATCAACGCTTGGGCGCTGGGGTCGCGAAAGACCAGCAGATCGAGCACCGCATTGGTATCAAGCACGACCTGCTGTGAACGGATGCCCGCCGCAGCATGCGAACTGTCTTGGGTGGATGCCGCGCTTGGAGGTGACGCTGATTCGGACACGACAGCCGGGCAGGGCGCGGATCAGCGCTGGGGCGGGCGAGCTTCGACCGTCACCCAGTTGCGTGCACTCGGCGGCACCATGCGCGCATCGCTTGTGCCGACGGCTTCTGTGACGAAGGTGTCGGGCGACAGCCCGACCTCATTGATCAGGCGCTCACGCAGCAGCACCGTGCGCTTCTCATCGAGCCCTTCGATGGAGGGGGCTCGCAGCACGATTCTGGTGTCCGGGTGCGATCGCAGGTAGGCGATGACGGTTGACAGCCCGGAGAGCGACAGGGGCAGGGGCTCGGTGCCGCCTTCGAGATAGCGCACCACCACCGTGGGTGGCAGCGCGCCCGGCGCGATTGGCAGCGGAGGCGGCGGATCCATCATCCTGGCCGCCAGGGGCTGCGCTGCCGGAGGAATGGGGGCGGGCACGCCGGCCAGACGTGCCCAGTGGTAGCACAGCACCGCAAAGACCAGCCCGACGAGGATCAGCACGACACCGTTGCGGCGCGACTCGCGCGCCAGATCGGTGTCGGTGGCAGAGGTCTCGCTCATGCGCGATGTCCTTGCGATGCCCGGCCAGCAGCCGATCAGGCCGCCAGCAGTTGACGCAGCACGAAGGGCAGGATGCCGCCGTGCTTGTAGTAGTCCACCTCGATCGGGGTATCGATCCGGGACTTCACAGCAACGTTCAGCTTGCTGCCATCGGCACGCGTCACCACGAGCGTCATGTCGGACTGCGGCTTGGACACGTCCCCGATCACGTCAAACGTGTCGGTGGCGGTCAGGCCCAGGCTCTCGGCGCTCTCTCCGGCCTTGAACTGCAGCGGCAGCACGCCCATGCCGACCAGATTGCTACGGTGGATCCGCTCGAAGCTGCGCGCCACCACGACCTTCACGCCGAGCAATTGCGTTCCCTTGGCGGCCCAGTCGCGGCTGGAGCCCGTGCCGTATTCCTCGCCACCGATGACGATGGTGGGCGTGCCGCGCTTGATGTACTCCATGGCGGCCTCGTACACCGTGGTCTGCTGGCCATCGAGCAGGGTGAAGCCTCCCTCGATGCGCGTGCCATCGGCCTTGGCGGGCAGCATCAGGTTCTTCACGCGCACGTTGGCAAAGGTGCCGCGGATCATGATGTCATGGTTGCCGCGGCGGCTGCCGTAGCTGTTGAAGTCGGCCTTTTGCACGCCCTTGGCATTGAGCCACTTGCCGGCCGGCGTGGTTTCCTTGAAGGAACCAGCGGGCGAGATGTGGTCGGTCGTGACGGAGTCGCCGAGGATCAGCAGCGGCTTGGCGCCGGTGATGGCGGCCACTGCCGAGGGCTGCATCGAGAACTCGTCGAAGAACGGCGGGCGCGCGATGTAGGTGGACTCAGGCCAGGTGTAGACCTGACCGCTCGGTGCCGGCACGTTGTTCCACAGATCGTGGTCCTTGGTGAAGTCGGCGTAAAGACGCTTGAAGACCTGCGGGTCCTGGGCGAAGGGCATGACCGCATTGATCTCTTCGCTGCTGGGCCACACGTCCTTCAGGAACACGGGCTGGCCGTCGCTGCCGGTGCCCAGCGGCTCCGTGGTGAGGTCCACGTTGGCCTTGCCGGCGATGGCAAAGGCCACCACCAGCGGCGGGCTGGCCAGGAAGTTGGCCTTGAGGTTCGGGTGGATGCGCGCTTCGAAGTTGCGGTTGCCCGACAGCACGGCCGCGCACACCAGATCGTTCTTGGTGATCGTCTCGTTGATCTCAGGGGCCAGGTCACCGGCGTTGCCGATGCAGGTGGTGCAGCCGAAGGCCGCCACGTTGAAGCCCAGCTTGTCCAGGTAAGGCTGCAGGCCGCTCTTGGCGAGGTAGTCCTCCACCACGCGAGAGCCCGGGCCCAGGCTGGTCTTGATGTGCGGTGC
>DASSQC010000334.1:0-7524 GCA_035702705.1 Burkholderiaceae bacterium
CTACTTCGCGGTGCCGCAGGAATTCCAGAAGCGTGCGTTGACGATCGGCATCGTCGCCGCCATCGTTCTGCGCACGGTGATGATCCTGATCGGCGCCATCCTGATCGAGAAGTTCCACTGGATCCTCTATCTCTTCGGCGCCTTCCTGGTCTACACCGGCTGGAAGATGTGGAGCCATGGGGGTGACGAGGAGGAGTCCCTGGACGACAACCCGCTGCTGAAGTTCTTCAAGCGCTTCATCAAGGTCAGCGACAAGTACGACGGCGAGAAATTCTTCACGGTGCAGAACGGCGTGCGCGTGGCCACACCCATGCTGCTGGTGATCTTGATGATCGGCGTGATCGACGTGGTGTTCGCTGTGGACAGCATCCCGGCGATCTTCGCCATCACGACCGACCCCTTCATCGTGCTGACCTCCAACATCTTCGCGATCCTCGGTCTGCGCGCCATGTTCTTCATGCTCGCCGAGCTGGCCAACCGCTTCTCGCTGCTGCAGTACGGTCTGGCCATCATCCTGGTGTTCATCGGCGTGAAGATGCTGCTGATCGACATCTACAAGATCCCGGTGGTGGTCTCCCTCGGTGTCGTGGCCACGATCCTGACGGTCACGATGTGGCTGTCCTGGAAGCGCAGCGAGCAGGAGAAGAAGACGGCCGAGCCAAGCTGATCTGCATCACTTCCTGCATTGCATCGGGCGCCGAGACCGGGGTTTCACGGCGCATCGCGCCGTGCCGGGCGAGGAGCGAGCGCATGCTTGCGCGAGCCCCGTGCGCCACTGATTCCGCTTGCCTGGTGCGGGTTTCCAGCCATTTTGGCCTGAAGAACCGCATCCAGAGCCGATCTTCAATGTCAGATCGGGGCTACGGCGTGCCTCGCTTGCATCGACGCGGCTGCTGCGCTGGCGCACAATGCAGGCATGTTCGTCGTCGCGACCTTCAACGCACTGAATCTGGCGCTGCCGCACGCGGCCTTCTACGACAACGCGCAGCCCTACAGCGATGACGAGTACCGCCAGCGGCGCGACTGGATCGGCACCCAGCTCGATGCCCTCGGCGCGCACGTGGTAGCGCTGCAGGAGGTGTTCCATCTGCGCGCGCTGCGCGAGGCCGTGGGCGCCAGCCGCTGGATGGCGGATGCCCAGATCATCGCGCCGGGCATTCCGGAAGACCATGCCGGGGCCACGCCCGAGGCGCCGCTCAAGCCGCGGCTGGCACTGGTCTCGCGGCTGCCGGTGCTCGAATTCATGCTGCACGAGCAGATCGCGGCGGAGGATCGCGTGACCCCGCCCGGGATGGCGGCGCCGGAGCGATTCTCGCGTCCGGTGCTCGAAGCGCTGATTGCCGGACCGACGGGCCCGATCCGCGTCATCACCGTGCATCTGAAGAGCAAGCGCCCGGCACTGCTCGAAGACGAGCGCGAGAACGATCCGGCCCATCATGCCCGCGGCATGGCGCGCAGCCTGGCCATCCGCACCAGCGAGGCCCTGGCCCTGCGCCAGATCATCATCCAGCGCCTGTGGCGCACCCGCGAGCCGCTGGTGGTGCTGGGCGACTTCAATGACCTCATCACCTCGCCCACCACCGTGCTGGTCGCCGCCACGCGCTTCATGCGTGGCGACGAGTCGCAGCGCGACTGCATGCTCTTCGACGCCTTCGACCTGCAGAAGATGCGCCAGCTGCCCTTTGCGGGTGTGCAACGCCGCGACACAAGCTTTACGCACACGCACGAACAGGTGCCTGAGACCATCGATCACATCCTGGTCAGCGAGGAGTTCGCGCCTTTCTCGAAGAACGCCGTCGGCTGGGTGCATCGCGTCGACTACTTCAACGACCATCTCGCTCTGCGCCGCCGCGGCGAGCGCGAGGCACGCATCTGCAGCGATCACGGACAAGTGGTGGCGACGCTGCACTTTCACGGCACTGCGCCGACGGCCACACTGCCGATTGCGGTACCCACGACGCCACCGAACGCATGAACCCGGCATGAGCCGCGAAGAGATCACCCTCGCCGTACGCCTGGACAAGTGGCTCTGGGCCGCCCGCTTCTTCAA
The DNA here is from genome assembly GCA_035702705.1 of Burkholderiaceae bacterium. Lineage (GTDB taxonomy): Bacteria > Pseudomonadota > Gammaproteobacteria > Burkholderiales > Burkholderiaceae_C > Piscinibacterium. Next base: position 2,051 of record DASSQC010000334.1, read on the forward strand.
GACCCGCGCGCTGGCGCAGGAGGCCATCGAGCGCGGTCGCGTCAAGGTCAACGACGCGGTGGCCAAGCCCAGTCGCGACATTCGCGGCGGCGAGATGCTGCACATCGTCGTGGGCGAGCTGACCTGGGAGGTCGAGGTGCTCGGTGTGAACGACCAGCGCCGCCCCGCCAGCGAAGCACGCCTGCTCTATCGCGAGACACCCGAAGGGGCTGCACGGCGGATGACGCAGATCGAGCAGCGCCGCCTCGCGCCGGAGCCGTCCTTCGAGCTGCAGGGCCGCCCGACCAAGAAGGATCGCCGTCTGCTACAACGCTGGCGAGGAGAATGAGACGACGCCATGCGCCAGTTCCTGATTGACGCAAAGCGCATCAGCGATCAGCTCGATGCCCAGGATGCGGAGCGCGCGCGCCGCGCTGCCGAGACCGCCGCAGAGCGGCACTTCGCCGACACCCAGCCGATCCTCACCGGCAACCAGTTCGCGCGCCCGTTTGCCGAAGGCACTGCCAAACCGGTGATCCGACCGCTCGGCCTTGCCCCCGCTGCGCCGCTGCTGCGCGCAGCCAGCCTGCCGAGCCTGGGCGTCACCGCAGCGATGGCCAACGCCGCACGGCGCGGACAGCTGGCTGCAGCCTTCGAGTTCGAAGGGCAGACCGCGGCCCACGTCATGCCGCTGGCGGCCCGCATCAAGGGTCGAGCGCTGGCACTGGTGCTGCTGCTGGCCGCGCAGTTCGGGGTGGGTCTTGGCGCCTACGGCTCGGGTGGCACGGTCTTCACGATCGGGCTGCTGCTGATCGCAGCAGCCGCTGCCGGCAGTGCCTGGCTCATGCTGCAGGCCCTGCGCAGCAACGCGGCAGCCACGCGTCTGGGTGCGCAGCACTTCCGTCATGCCGGCACGCTTTCAGCGGCCCTGCGGGCGCACGGAAGCATGGTCGCCGGCGTCGTGCTGATCTGCTGGATGCAGATTCTCTGGCTGGCCGCAATGCCCGGCTGGAAGCCCATGTGGATCCCGACGGCAATCGCGCTGGCGATCTGGCTGGCAACGCTGCCGATTGGCCACGCGGCCATGCACCAGTTCCGCTGGAGCGGACTGGTACTGGGCCGCACCGGCTTCTCGGCCGAGCCTGGCACGCGCGAGTACTACCAGGTCTGGGCCTTGAGTCTGCCGGCTGTGCTGATTGCCGCGCTGATCGGCTGGCAGATGGCGGGGGCGCTGGCGCCCGATCTGTCGCCCACCGGCGGCCTGCGCAGCTTCAGCGCGCAGATGGACTTTGCGCTGGGCAAGCCCCTGTGGTTTGCGCTGTGGTCCACGGCCGCACTGCTGGTGCTCTGGCCGCTGGCCTGGTGGCTCTACCGCGGGCTGGTGGCCCCGGTGCTGGAGACGCTCAGCCTGCAGGCCCTGCTGGGCACGATGGTGGTCGGCACCCACCCGGTGCATCTTCGCGCCAGCCGCGCCGAGCTGCTGCGCGAAGCCGCCGTCTGCGGCGCGATCACCCTGTTCAGCCTCGGGCTGCTGGCCGACTGGAGCCGCACGCGCATGACCCAGTTTGTGCTCAAGCACCTGGAGCTGGAAGTGATCGACGGCTTCAGCTGGGACGCGCAGGAGTCATCGGCCCAGGTTCGCCGGTTGGGGGTGGGCTGGTAGCGGCAGTGCAGCGCGCGGCGCAAAGTCGTCCCCCTAAACTGGCGGCATGACTTCCTACCTGGACCACCTCAAGGGCGCACACACCCAATCCGACAGCCTGCTGTGTGTCGGGCTCGACCCCGATGCACAGCGCTACCCCGCCTCGCTCGCCGGAGACCCCGACCGGGTGTTCCTGTTCTGCCGCGAGATCGTGGATGCCACGGCACCCTATTGCGCCGCATTCAAGCCCCAGATCGCCTACTTCGCGGCGCAACGCGCCGAAGGCGCGCTTGAGCGCCTGTGCGATCACATCCGCAGCAGGCATCCGAAACACGCGCTCGTGCTCGATGCCAAGCGCGGCGACATCGGCGCCACCGCCAAGCAGTACGCCATCGAGGCCTACGAGCGCTATCAGGCACACGCCGTGACGGTCAACCCGTACATGGGCAGCGATTCGATCGAACCCTATCTCGATTCGCCTGCGCATGGGGTCTACCTGCTGTGCCGCACCAGCAATCCGGGCGGCAGCGACCTGCAGTTCCTCGACGTCGGCCAGGACAAGTTGTTCGAGCGGGTGGCGCAGAAGGCGGCGACGGACTGGAACCGCAACGGCCAGATCGGTCTCGTGGTCGGGGCCACCTTCCCAGCCGAGCTGGCCCGGGTCCGCGCCCTGGCACCCGACCTGCCCCTGCTCGTGCCGGGCATCGGCGCGCAGGGCGGCGACATCGAGGCCACCGTGAAGGCCGGCCGCAGCACCGATGGCACCGGCATGCTGATCAATTCCTCGCGCGCCATTCTCTACGCCAGCAGCGGTGCAGACTTCGCCGAAGCGGCAGCCCGCACGGCGAAGGACACGCACCAGGCGATCAACCGGGCCCGCGCAGCATGAGCGCCTCCTTCCACATCCGCGCAGCCACGCCGGCCGATGTGCCGCGCGTGATGGCCCTGATCCGCGCCCTGGCCGAGTACGAGAAGCTTTCCCACATGGTCGTGGCCGACGAAGCCACGCTGCATGCGCATCTGTTCGGCACGCGCCCCTATGTCGAAGTCGTCATGGCCTGCGAAGGCACGGGCAGCGACGAAGTGGCCGTGGGTTTCGCGCTCTTCTTCCACAACTACAGCACCTTCCTGGGCCGTCCTGGCCTGTACCTCGAAGACCTCTTCATCGAGCCGGCCTATCGCGGCCGCGGCTACGGCAAGGCGTTGATGGTTCACCTCGCCAGGCTCGCCGTCGAGCGCGGCTGCGGCCGCTTCGAATGGAGCGTGCTCGACTGGAACCAGCCTTCCATCGACTTCTACCGCACGCTCGGCGCGGTGGGCATGGACGAGTGGAAACTGCAGCGTGTCACGGGTGAAGCCCTGGTCCGCTTGGCTTCGCTGGCTGGCTGAACGCGCCTGCAGGCAGCACACGCAAAAAAGGGCGCCCTGCGGCGCCCTTTTTCTTTCAAGGTGCGGGCCTCAAGCCGCCTTCTTCATCTCCATGTCGCGCAGTTCACGGCGCAAGATCTTGCCCACGTTGGTCTTGGGCAGATCGTCGCGGAAGACGACGTACTTGGGCTTCTTGTAGCCGGTGAGATGCTTGGCGGCGTAGTCCATCACGTCGCGCTCGGTCAGTGCCTGGTCCTTCTTGACCACGAAGACCTTCACGGCCTCGCCCGCCTTCTCGTCGGGCACGCCGATGGCTGCGCACTCGAGCACGCCGGGGCAGGCAGAGATCACTTCCTCGACTTCGTTGGGATACACGTTGAAGCCCGACACCAGGATCATGTCCTTCTTGCGGTCCACGATCTTGACGTAGCCGGTCTCGTCCATGATGCCGATGTCGCCGCTCTTGAAGAAGCCGTCCGGGGTCATGACCTTGGCGGTCTCGTCTGGGCGGTTCCAGTAGCCGGCCATCACCTGCGGGCCCTTGATGCAGATCTCGCCGCGCTCGCCGATCGGCACGGGCTTGCCGTCATCGTCACGGATGGAGATCTCGGTGGACGGCACGGGAATGCCGATCGTGCCGTTGTAGTCGGCCACATCCGGATGGTTGGCCGTGGCCACGGGCGAGGTCTCGGACAGGCCGTAGCCCTCGGAGATCGGGCAGCCGGTCACGGCCTTCCACTTGTCGGCCGTCGCCTTGGTCACGGCCATGCCGCCGCCGTTGGAGATCACCAGGCGCGAGAAGTCGAGCTTGGCGAAGTCGGGGTTGTTGGCGAGCGCCGTGAACAGGGTGTTCACCGCCGGGAACATGCTGACCTTGTACTTCTGCAGGGTCTTCACGAAACCGGGAATGTCGCGCGGGTTCGGGATCAGCAGGATGGTCATGCCCAGACGCGCGCCCATCATGTTGCACACCGTCAGCGCGAAGATGTGATACAGCGGCAGCGCGCAGACCATGATGTTCTCGTCGCTTGTGCCGAGCTTGGAGAGCGCCGGCTGCATCCAAGCATCCACCTGCACGATGTTGGCCACGATGTTCCGGTGCAGCAGGGTCGCGCCCTTGGACACGCCGGTGGTGCCGCCGGTGTACTGCAGGAAGGCGATGTCATCGGGGCCGACATCCACGGGGCGCCAGGTCAGGCGCTCGGCCTCGTCCATCATGTGCGGGAAGCGAACCGTCTTGACCTTGTCGTCATTGGGCAGGCTGAACTCGGGCACCATCTTCTTGACGGCGCGCACGACGAAGTTCACGAGCATGCCCTTGAAGAAGCCGAGCATGTCGCCCATGCTGGCCACAACGATCTGGCGCACCTGCGTGCGGCCCACCACCTCCTGCAGCGTGGTGGCGAAATTCTCGAGGATGAAGATGCACTCGGCACCGCTGTCCTTGAGCTGGTGCTCCAGTTCGCGCGGGGTGTAGAGCGGGTTGACGTTCACCACGGTCATGCCGGCGCGCAGGATGCCGGCGATCAGCACCGGGTACTGCGGCAGGTTCGGCATCATGATGGCGATGCGGGCGCCCTTCTTGAAGCCCTTGCTCTGCAGCCACGCGGCCACCTGCTTGGAGGCGTCGTCGATCTGGCCGTAGCTCGTGCGTACATCCATGCAGATGGTGGCGGTGCGATTGCGGTATTTCGCAAAGGCCTCGTCCATCATCTGGTTGATGCTCTTGTAGATGCCGACGTCGATCTCGGCCGGAACGCCCGGCTGGTACTGGGCCAGCCAGGGCTTGGTGTTGCGCGTGTCCATTTGTGTGTCTCCTCCAGCTGCTTGCATGCCACCCTCGAACATCGAGAGGCAAGCTCCCTCAGGGCGAGCGCCTTGGGCTCAGATCCCCGTGTGCAAACCGGTCGATTATGCCGAGCGATTCCGGCGATGCGCGCAGCGCTGCGAGTCCCGCAACAGTCGGCGCAGGCCGCGGCACCTATTGCAGCGCAACAGACTCAGCTGCAGGTGCAAGCGCGGCCAGCGCGGCGTCTCTCTGCTTCTGATCAAGCCGAGCCAGCTGCTGCACCGCAGCGTAGAAACGGGGCAGCTCGTTGCCCTCACGCTTCAGCAGCGCGCGAAATGCCGGCAGCCACTGTGTGTAACTGCCCACGCTGGCCAGATGTGCGTTGCCCAGGGCCTGGCCGAACCAGCGGTCATAGCCGGCAAAGCCGCCCCAGCGATCGGACTTCATGCGCTGGTAGTCCGCCTGCAGGTCGGCGAACACCTGAGCCTTGCGCATGCGCTTGTCGGCTTCGCTGCCGCTGGCATAGGCCACCTCCAGACGCGCGCGGTACTGCGCCAGCAGCGCTTGAAAGTCACGCTTGCGCGCGTTGAACACCTCATAGTCCGTGCGCAGCTTCGGATCCGGGTGCTGGGCCAGCCAGCGCTCCACGCCGAACTCCTCCACCGCACTGGCAAAGGACTCGTTGAAGGTGGTGTC
>DASSQC010000335.1:0-14417 GCA_035702705.1 Burkholderiaceae bacterium
TCGACGCCGAGCGCGTAGTGGATGTTGAAACGCTCCACCCACACCGCCTTCTCGGTGAACTGCAGGGCCGCGGAGCTTGCATCAAAGCCGGCGTACAGCGGCAGCGTGACCAGAAAGCTGATCAGTGCACCGGCCAGCGCAACCCCTCTCACGATGCCGGCGTTGCGGTCAGAACCCATCGCCAGGATCACGGCGCCGAACAGGATCGGCGTCCAGATCGCGATGGAAAGCAAAGGCAGTGAACTCATGTTCTCGGTCTTGTCAGTTCAGCGGAAGAAGTAAAGCAGTGCCAGCAGGCCCAGAATCATCGCGAAGGCGTAGTGGTAGATGAAGCCGGACTGCAGTTCGCGCACGACCGACGCGAACCAGCCGACGGCGCGCGCGCTGCCATTGACCGCCACACCATCGATCACGACCTGATCGCCGGCTTTCCACAGACCGCGCCCAAGCAGACGTGCGCCCGCGGCAAACACGATCTCTTTCAGGCGGTCCATGTAGTACTTGTTCTCGAGCAGCGTGTAGATGGGCGAGAAGATCCTGCGCGCTGACTCGGCAATGCTCGGCTTGCGCAGGTAGATGAACCAGGCACTGGCCACGCCCGCCACTGCCAGCCAGAACGGCAGGGTGACCACGGCATGCAGGCCATACCCCATCCATTCCATGCCCTGGCCGCTGGTCTCGCTGAAGTGCGCCCAGTGCTCGGCGAGCTTGGCCATGGCCGGATGAGCTGCCGTGTCGGTCGTGATCACCCCCTTGAAGAAGTCCCCGAAGAGCATCGGGCCAACGGCAATCAGGCCGATGATCACCGACGGGATGGCCAGCATCATCAAGGGCACGGTAACGACAGCCGGCGATTCGTGGGGCTCATGCGCGCCATGGCCGTGAGCGTGGTCATGGTCGTCATGGTGATCGTGCGCCACGTCGCGGAAGCGCTCCTTGCCGTGGAACACCAGGAAATACATGCGGAACGAGTAAAAGGCGGTGATGAACACACCGGCCAGCACCGCGAAGTACGCGAACCCCGCTCCGGGCACCGTGGCGTACTTGGCCGCCTCGATGATCGATTCCTTCGAGTAGAAGCCTGCGAAGAATGGCGTGCCGATCAGCGCCAGCGAGCCGATCAGCGAAGTGATCCAGGTGATCTTCATGTACTTCCAGAGACCGCCCATGTGGCGAATGTCCTGGTTGTGGTGCATGCCGATGATCACCGAGCCGGCTGCCAAGAACAGCAACGCCTTGAAGAAGGCATGCGTCATGAGGTGGAAGATCGCCACACTGTAGGCCGAGGCCCCGAGGGCAACCGTCATGTAGCCGAGCTGAGAGAGCGTGGAATACGCCACGACACGCTTGATGTCGTTCTGGATGATGCCCAGAAACCCCATGAACAGCGCAGTGATGGCACCGATGATGATCACGAAGGACAAGGCGGTGGTCGACATCTCGTATAGCGGCGAGAACCGTGCCACCATGAAGATGCCGGCCGTGACCATGGTTGCGGCGTGAATCAGGGCCGAGATCGGTGTGGGACCTTCCATCGAGTCAGGCAGCCAGACGTGCAGCGGGAACTGCGCACTCTTGCCCATGGCACCGATGAACAGGCAGATGCAGGCCACCGTGACGACCAGCCAGTCCGTGCCAGGAAAGATCACGCCGGCGAGGTTGGGTGCCTTCGCGAAGATCTCCGCGTAGTTCATGGAACCGGTGTAGGCCAGCACGAGGCCGATACCGAGAATGAAACCGAAGTCGCCGACTCGATTGACGAGGAAGGCCTTCAGGTTGGCGTAGATGGCCGTCGGCTTCCGGTACCAGAACCCGATCAGCAGGTAGCTGACCAGGCCCACTGCTTCCCAGCCGAAGAACAGCTGAAGCATGTTGTTGCTCATCACCAGCATCATCATGCTGAAGGTGAACAGGGAGATGTAGGCGAAGAAGCGCTGGTAGCCCGGATCCTCTTCCATGTAGCCGATGGTGTAGATGTGCACCATCAGCGATACCCAGGTCACCACGCACATCATCATGGCGGACAGGGTATCGATCTGAAAGCCGATCTCGAACTTCACACCGGCCACACGCCCCCACTCGTACAGCGTGCCATTGAAGGTATTGCCAGCAAGTACGTCGGCCAACGTCCAGCTGGAAGCCAGTGCAGCAACGAGCACGCCGATGATCGTGATCCAGTGGGCCAGACCCCTGCCGATCTTCCGGCCGCCCAGGGCAGTACCGAAGATGCCGACGAGCGCGGCTCCCACGAGGGGCGAGAATGCAGCAAGCAGATAGGCTGTCTTCATGGTGATCAGCCCTTCAGCGAGCCGAGCTCGTCCACGTTGATGGTGTCGACGTTGCGGAAGAGCACGACAAGGATGGCGAGGCCGATCGCGGACTCGGCCGCGGCAACGGTGAGGATGAAGAACACGAACACCTGGCCATGAAGATCGCCAAGGAAGTGCGAGAACGCCACGAAGTTCATATTCACGGCAAGCAGCATGAGTTCGATGGCCATCAAGAGCACGATCACGTTGCGTCGGTTGATGAAGATGCCAACGATGGCAATGGCGAACAGGATCGCCCCCAAAGTGAGGAAATGAGCGAGCGTCAGCACGTGTGGAAGGGTCCCTGAGCTTTCGTGGATTCTTCTGAGGGGAAGCCGCCTAGGAGGCCTGCTCCGAAGTCGGCTCCTGCGCTGCGGGCTTGACCGCAGGCACATTCACGACGCGAATGCGATCGGAGGCGCGCGTGCGTACGGCACCTGCCGGGTCGTTGTAACGGACGTCCTTGCGCCGGCGCAGCGTCAGCGCCACAGCCGCGATCAATGCCACGAACAGGATGACCGCAGCCACCTGCACGTGAAAGACGTAGTCCGAGTACATGATCTTGCCGAGTTCACGCGTGTTGTTCGTGCCCGGCACGGGGCCGATGGCCTGCGCCGTGGTCACCGGGAAGCTGCGCGTGAGCAGAATGCCCATCTGCGCGACCATGACCGCACCGACCAGCAGCCCCATAGGCATGTAGCGACGGAACCCTTCGCGCAGCTTGTCGAAATTGATGTCCAGCATCATGACGACGAACAGGAACAGCACCATCACCGCACCGACGTAGACAAGGATCAGCACAATGGCGAGAAACTCGGCCTTGAGCAGCAGCCAGATGGCGGCAGTCGAAAAGAATGTCAGCACCAGAAAGAGCGCTGCATGCACAGGGTTGCGGACACTGATCACCGCCAGCGCAGCGCTGACCGTCACCGTGGCAAACGACCAGAACAAAGCCGTCAGCACGGCACCCGTCGCGATGAACGCGCCCACGCCCACTACGGCGGGCAGCACCGCAAAGAACAAGATAGGAAGCAGCATGATCAGCGAAAAGCCGCGTCCTTGGCGCGGTTGGCGGCGATCTCCTTTTCGTAACGATCACCCACAGCAAGCAGCATTTCCTTGGTGAAGTAAAGATCGCCACGCTTCTCGCCGTGGTATTCGTGGATGTGGGTCTCGACGATCGAGTCCACGGGGCAGGACTCCTCGCAGAATCCGCAGAAGATGCACTTGGTCAGATCGATGTCGTAGCGCGTGGTGCGGCGAGTGCCGTCGTCGCGCAGGTCGCTTTCGATCGTGATGGCCAGTGCGGGGCAGACGGCCTCGCAGAGCTTGCAGGCAATGCATCGCTCTTCGCCGTTTTCGTAGCGGCGCAGCGCATGCAGGCCGCGAAAGCGCGGCGACATCGGCGTCTTCTCTTCCGGATACTGCACCGTGATCTTGCGAGCGAACATGTACTTGCCCGTGAGCTTCATCCCCTTCAGAAGCTCACCGAGCATGAGGCTCGACAGAAAATCCTTGACCGCGTCCATCGTGTTTACTTCCAGATGTTCAGGGGCGAGATGACCCAGCAGGCCAGCACGATGACCCAAACCAGCGTGATCGGGATGAAGATCTTCCAGCCGAGGCGCATGATCTGGTCATAGCGATAGCGCGGGAACGAGGCGCGGAACCAGATGAACAGCGAAACCACGAAGAAGGTCTTGGCAAACAGCCAGAACCAGTTCCAGAACCACATCGTGTCCAGAATGATCTGCGGAGTCTGCATGCCCAGCAGCTTGAAGCTGATCGGTGCGGCCCAACCACCCAGGAACATGATGGCTGTCAGCGCGGACAGCAGGATCATGTTGGCGTACTCGGCCAGGAAGAAGATGGCAAAGGACATGCCGGAGTACTCGATCATGTGACCGGCCACGATCTCGGACTCGCCTTCGACCACGTCGAAGGGGTGGCGGTTGGTCTCCGCAACGGCCGAAATGATGTAGATCACGAACAGCGGCAACAGGGGCAGCCAGTTCCATGACAGGAATGACAGCCCGATGTCTGCGAACGTCCCGGTGAGCTGCTTGCCGACAATCTGGCTGAGGTTCAGCGTGCCGGACACAATCAGCACCCCAACCAGGACGAAACCCATGGCGAGTTCGTAGCTGACCATCTGGGCGGAAGCGCGCATGGCGCCCAGGAAGGCGTACTTGGAATTCGACGCCCATCCGGCGAGGATCACGCCGTACACGCCGATCGATGTGATCGCCATGATGTACAGCAGGCCTGCATTGATGTTGGCCAGCGCCGCATCCGGACCGAAGGGAATGACAGCCCAGGCAGCCATGGCAGGCATGATCACCATAACCGGCGCAAGCACGTACAACACCTTGTTCGCCTGAGCGGGGACGATGATCTCCTTGAGCATCATCTTGAACGCATCGGCGATGGGCTGCAGCAGGCCCAGCGGACCGACACGGTTCGGACCCAGTCGAACATGCATCCAGCCGATCATCTTGCGCTCCCAGAGCGTCAGATAAGCGACGCATCCGAGCAGCGGCAGCACGATGCAGACAATCTTCACAAGTGACCACACCAGCGGCCACGCAGCACCGAGGTACTGCGTTCCGAGGGCATTGATGGCGTTGAGACCTTCCATCAGATGCGCTCCACGTTCAGGGCGGTATCGGCACCGAGTGACGCAGTGATTGCGAAGCCTTCCGGCAGCTTCGCTGCACCGCGCGCCACACTGTCGTCCGCACCCACAGCCAGATGGATGCTGCCCGCACTCGTACTGACTCGCGCCAAGCTGCCGACGGCAAGGCCATGCTGGGCGACGGTCTCAGGATGCAAGACGACCAGCGGGTCGCAGGACTGTGGAGTCTGCTGCAGGGCATGCGCACGCCGAGTGATCATGTCGGATCGGTAGATAGGGACCGGCGCTATGCGCTCGATGGCGGCGTCGCTCGCTGCCGGCTTCGAGATGGCGAGGCTTGTTGCGTTGTTGAGGCGCCCGGATAGACCAGCAGCATCGCCAAGCGCAGCGACACGGACGGCTTCGACCGTGTCGAAGCTGATCGAACCGATCCCGAGCTGCTCGCCGAGCACGCGCAGCACCTTCCAAGCCGGCCGGGCATCACCCTGCGGCTTGACGCTCGCATTGAAGCTCTGCATCCGGCCCTCGGCGCTGACATAGCTTCCCGAGGTCTCCGACCATGGAGCGACGGGCAGCATGACGTCGGCCCAAGATTCCGCAGCAGATCGATACGCAGTCAGCGCAATCTTGCGCGCGGCCTGGCCGACCAGCTGCTGCGCCACATGTCCATCCAGCGCAGGTTCGATGTTCAGGGTGATCAGGGTCTTTGCAGCCACAGGGCCACCAGGGCGCTGGGCACCGAGCAATGCCGCGCCGGTCGCGTTCGCACCATCGACCAGTACCCCCAGCCGACCGCCCACTTGGGATGCAATCCACTGGGCCAGCGCGCGGATCGGGCCAGCATGGGCGCTGCGCTGAGCGGCGGCGCCGATGAACACACCGACACGCGAGCCGGAAGCAAGGCTCTTTGCGGCAAGTGCAGCGCATTCGGACACGCTGGTACCAGCGAAGATGGCCGGAGGCTCAATCCCCTTCTCGCGTGCAACAGCCACCGCAATCTGCGCCAGCACACCTGCAATTTCGCTGGGCTTGACGATGCACTTGGCGGCAACCGGCATCAACAGGTCATGGTCGAGGCTGTGCACGACGGACACCTTTGCGCCCCGCTTCACGGCCGCGCGAATGCGCGTAGCAAGCAGCGGCTGATCCGCACGCAGATCGCTGCCGACCAGAAGCACGCGGTCAAGCTGGCCGACTTCTGCGATCGACATGCCCAGCCAATCCACGCCTGCGGCATGCGCGTCCGCAGAGAAGTCGCGCTGGCGCAGCCGGTGGTCAATGTTGTCGCTGCCCAGGCCACGGATCAGTTGCGCTAGCAGATGGGTGTCTTCCACAGTGGACTGCGTTCCGAGCAAGGCCCCGACGCCGCTGGCCCCCTGATTGCGGCCCGACTCGAGCATTTCGGCGGCGGCAGCGAGCGCCGTCGGCCAATCGACCTGCACCCACTGCCCGTCCCTCTTGAGCATCGGAAACAGCAGGCGGTCCGCACTGTTCAAACCCTCGTAGCTGAAGCGGTCGCGGTCGGATATCCAGCACTCATTGATTTCCTCGACCTCGTAAGGCAGAACGCGCATCACGCGGTTGGCCTTGACCTGAACGACGAGGTTCGTGCCCAGGCTGTCATGCGGCGAAACACTCTTGCGGCGTGACAGCTCCCAGGTCCGGGCGGAGTAGCGGAACGGCTTGCTTGTGAGTGCGCCCACCGGGCAGACGTCGATCATGTTGCCGGAGAGCTCGGATTCGACACCGCGTCCGAGGAAGGAGGTGATCTCCGAATGCTCTCCGCGGTTCAGCATGCCGAGTTCCATCACGCCGGCCACCTCCTGACCGAAGCGGACGCAGCGTGTGCAGTGAATGCAGCGGCTCATCTCCTCGGCGCTGATCAGCGGCCCGAGACTCTTGTGGAAGACGACGCGCTTTTCTTCTTCATAGCGCGAACCGGACTTCCCATAACCCACAGCCAGATCCTGCAGCTGACATTCACCGCCCTGATCACAGATCGGGCAGTCAAGCGGATGATTGATCAGCAGGAACTCCATCACGCCCTGCTGGGCCTTCTTGGCCTTCTCATTTGCAGTGTGAACAACCATGCCCTGTGTGACTGGGGTCGCACAGGCCGGAAGCGGCTTGGGCGCCTTCTCCACGTCCACCAGGCACATGCGGCAGTTCGCGGCGATGGAGAGCTTCTTGTGATAGCAGAAGTGCGGTACATAACTGCCCAGCTTCTCGACGGCATGCATCACCATGCTGCCCTCGGGCACTTCCACCTTCATTCCATCGATAGTCAGTTCAACCATGTGCTGCTCTTGGCCTGCGGCGCTCAGATGTAGGTCGGGACCATGCAGGTCTTGTGGGAGATGTGATGCTCGAATTCGGCGCGGAAGTGCTTGATCATCGCGCGGACCGGCATCGCGGCGGCGTCACCCAGAGCGCAAATAGTGCGCCCCTGGATGTTGTCGCTGACATTGTTCAGGAGGTCGAGGTCCTCGGGCCGCCCCTTGCCGTGCTCGATCCGATCCACGACGCGCCACAGCCAGCCCGTGCCCTCGCGACAGGGCGTGCACTGGCCGCAGCTTTCATGCATGTAGAAGTAGGACAGGCGCAGCAGACTCTTGACCATGCAGCGCGTCTCGTCCATGACGATGACCGCGCCGGAGCCCAGCATGGAGCCGGCCTTCGCGATCGAGTCATAGTCCATGTTGGTCTGCATCATGATGTCTGCAGGCAGGACCGGCATGGATGAACCGCCCGGAATGACGGCCTTGAGCTTGCGGCCTCCGCGTACACCCCCGGCAAGCTCCAGCAACGTCGCGAAGGACGTGCCCATCGGAATCTCGTAGTTGCCCGGGCGCTCCACGTCACCGGAGACCGAAAAGATCTTTGTGCCACCGTTGTTCGGCTTGCCTACCTCGAGGTAGGCCTGGCCGCCGTTGTTGATGATCCACGGCACGGCAGCGAAAGTTTCGGTGTTGTTGATGGTCGTCGGCCGACCGTAGAGGCCGAAACTCGCGGGGAATGGCGGCTTGAAGCGCGGCTGGCCCTTCTTGCCTTCAAGCGATTCCAGCAGCGCCGTTTCCTCGCCGCAGATGTAGGCGCCGAAGCCGTGATGCCCATGCAGCTGGAAACTGAAGTTGCTGCCCAGGATGTTGCTGCCCAGGAAGCCGGCGGCGCGTGCTTCCTCGAGGGCCTCTTCGAAGCGCTCATAGACGTCGAAGATTTCACCGTGGATGTAGTTGTATCCCACCGTGATGCCCATGGCGTACGCGGCAATCGCCATGCCCTCGATCACGATATGCGGATTGAAGCGCAGGATGTCACGATCCTTGCACGTACCCGGCTCCCCTTCGTCGGAGGTGCAGACCAGGTACTTCTGGATCGGCGCCTTGGCGGGCATGAAGCTCCACTTCAAACCCGTCGGAAAGCCGGCGCCGCCACGGCCGCGCAATGCCGATGCCTTGACCTCGGCAATGACCTGCTCGGGCGTCATGCCGGGGCCGCCGTCGGCGCCGAGAATCTTCTTCAGTGCGCTGTAGCCGCCACGCGCCACGTAATCAGCCAGCCGCCAGTTCCCACCATCCAGGCCGGCGTAGATCTGCGGGCTGATGTGGCGGCCGTGAAAGCAGGTCTCGACGCCTGTTGCCTGGAACTTGCTCAGCACCTCAGCGCTGAGTACGCCGTGTTCGAATGCACCCATGATCAAGCTCCTGCCTGCCGCTTGAGCGTGTCGACCAGATCGTCAATGCGCTCGTTGCTCATGTAGCTCACCATGTGCCGGTCGTTGACCAGCATCACCGGAGAATCGGCACAAGCTCCCAGACACTCGCACTTCTGGAGAGTGAACAGCCCGTCGGGCGTTGTCTGCCCCTCGGAGATGCCCAGCTTCTGCTCGAGATACACCAGCGCACGCTGACCATCACGCAGCTGACACGGCAGGTTGGTGCAGACGTTCAGCTTGAAGCGGCCGACCGGCGCCTGGTTGTACATGTTGTAGAACGTGACCACTTCCCGGACCGCGATCGGGGCCATGCCGAGGTAGTTCGCGACCACCTCCTGCGCCTCGTCGCTCACCCAACCCTGCTCCTGCTGGATGATGGACAGGCAGGCCATGACGGCGGACTGCCTCTGATCTGCCGGGTACTTGGCCACTTCCTTGTCGAATCGGGCCTTGGTCTGTTCAGAGAGTTGCATCTTGGTGCTCAGCGGTCGATTTCGCCGAAAACAATGTCCTGCGTGCCAATGATCGTCACGGCGTCCGCAATCATGTGACCGCGCGCCATTTCATCGAGCGCCTGGAGATGGGCAAAGCCGGGCGCCCGGATCTTGAGTCGATAAGGCTTGTTGGCGCCATCGCTCACCAGATAGATGCCGAATTCACCCTTGGGATGCTCCACTGCGGCATAGGCCTCGCCCTCGGGCACGTGAAAGCCTTCGGTAAAGAGCTTGAAGTGGTGAATGAGCTCCTCCATGTTCGACTTCATGTCGACGCGGTGCGGCGGCGCGACCTTGTGGTTATCCGTAATGACAGGGCCGGGATTCGCACGCAGCCAGTCAACGCACTGCTTGATGATCTTGTTGGACTGACGCATCTCCTCGACACGGACGAGGTAGCGGTCGTAGCAGTCGCCGTTGACGCCCACGGGGATGTCGAAGTCGAGACGGTCGTAGACCTCGTAGGGCTGATGCTTGCGCAGATCCCAGACCACGCCCGAACCGCGCAGCATGGCCCCGGTGAAGCCCATGGCCTTGGCACGCTCGGGCGACACCACACCGATACCTACAAGGCGCTGCTTCCAGATCCGGTTGTCAGTCAACAGGGTTTCATACTCGTCCACGTAGGTGGGGAAGCGCTTCGTGAAGTCCTCGATGAAGTCGAGCAGCGAACCCTGACGGTTCTCGTTGCGCTTGGCCACATCCGACTTGCTGCGCAACGAAGACTCGGCAAACTGCGGCATGGTGTCAGGCAGGTCGCGGTAGACGCCGCCCGGCCGGAAGTAAGCAGCATGCATGCGCGCGCCCGAAACGGCCTCGTACATGTCGAACAGGTCTTCCCGCTCGCGAAATGCGTAGAGGAAGACCGCCATGGCGCCCACATCCAGTCCGTGGCAGCCGATCCAGAGCAGGTGGTTCAGCAGACGGGTGATCTCCGAATACATCACGCGGATGTACTGGGCACGCAGCGGAACCTCGACGCCGAGCAGCTTCTCGATGGCCAGGCAGTAGGCGTGCTCGTTGGACATCATCGACACGTAGTCGAGACGGTCCATGTAGGGCAGCGACTGGATGAAGGTCTTGTGCTCAGCCAGCTTCTCGGTAGCCCGATGCAGCAGGCCGATATGTGGATCTGCGCGCTGGATGACTTCGCCATCGAGCTCCAGCACCAGGCGCAAGACGCCGTGCGCGGCGGGGTGCTGCGGCCCGAAGTTCAGGGTGTAGTTCTTGATCTCGGCCATGGCGTATTACTCGCGACCGTAGGTTTCTTCGCGGATCACGCGGGGCGTGATCTCGCGTGGCTCGATCGTCACGGGTTGATAGATCACGCGCCGCTGCTCAGGGTCGTAGCGCATCTCCACATGGCCGGAAAGCGGGAAGTCCTTGCGGAAGGGGTGACCGATGAAGCCGTAGTCGGTGAGAATGCGGCGCAGGTCCGGATGGCCTTCGTAGATGATGCCGAACAGATCGAAGGCCTCGCGCTCGTACCAGCCGACCGCAGGCCAGACCTCGATGAGACTGGGCATGACAGGGAAGTCGTCTTCCGGCGCGAACGCGCGCAAGCGCAGACGGCAGTTCCGCTCGACCGATAGCAGGTGGACCACCGTCGCAAAGCGCGGACCCTCATGCTGACCTTCCCGGTAATCCGCGTAATCCACGCCGCACAGGTCGACGGCAAGCTCGAACTTGAACTGATCACGGAGCATCAGACTCACAGCGATCCAGTCGCCTGCTCGGACTTCGAGGGTGAGCTCGCCACGCACTGAAACCAGCTTGACGATCCGCTCGCCCAGCGCTTCACGCAATTGCGTCTCGAGTGACTGAAGACTGGTCATGCGATCAGGTGCGGGCGATGGTGTTGGTACGACGGATCTTGTTCTGCAGCTGCAGGATTCCGTAGATCAGGGCTTCTGCGGTGGGCGGGCAACCCGGAACGTAGACGTCAACCGGAACGATGCGGTCGCAGCCGCGCACCACCGAGTAGCTGTAGTGGTAGTAGCCGCCGCCGTTGGCACAGGAACCCATCGAGATGACCCAGCGCGGCTCCGGCATCTGGTCGTAGACCTTGCGCAGGGCCGGGGCCATCTTGTTGCACAGCGTGCCCGCGACGATCATCAGATCGGATTGACGCGGGCTCGGACGGAACACAATGCCAAAACGGTCGAGGTCGTAGCGCGACGCGCCCGCATGCATCATTTCCACTGCACAGCAAGCCAGGCCAAAGGTCATCGGCCACAGCGAGCCTGTGCGGGCCCAATTGACAACCTTGTCGACCTGGGTGGTCACAAAGCCTTCGGAGAGAACACCTTCAAGCGCCATTACTGCACCCTGCGATTCTGGGTCATTCCCAATCAAGCGCCCCGCGCTTCCACTCGTAGACGAAACCGACAACGAGGATGGCGAGGAAGATCATGCCGGCCGCGAAGCCCACCATGCCGATGTCGCGCAGCGCCATGGCCCAGGGAAAGAGGAAAGCGATTTCGAGGTCGAACAGAATGAAGATGATCGCCACAAGGTAGTAGCGCACATCGAATTTCATGCGGGCATCTTCGAAGGCTTCGAAGCCGCACTCATAGGGCGAGAGCTTTTCGGAATCGGGAACGCGCTTGCCAAGGACCCAGCCGATGGCCATCGGCCCAAATCCCACGGCAATCCCAATCAGGATGAACAGCAGGACCGGTAGATAGCTCTCCAGATTCATCTCTTGGTCGCCCCTCGACAAGCGAAGGGGCGCCTTGTGCGCCCCCGTTTTTATTTGATGCTGTGCCGGAGCTGGACGCTCCGCACGCTGTTTGGTGCCGTCGGCGAGACTCGAACTCGCACAGCTTTCGCCACTACCCCCTCAAGATAGCGTGTCTACCAATTTCACCACGACGGCGGGAGACTCAAAGTATACCTCAAAGCATGCGGGCTTTCCCTGCGGAGCGGCCGCAATTCAGAGTGAGAAGTCAGGGCTTTTCACACCGTGACTTTGCCGATCACTTGCTCGGCGCGCCACCAGGCACTGCGGGAGCCGCCGGCGCAGCCGGTTGCTGAACCGGTGCTGCAGGTTGGACGGGCGCAGCACCACCGGGCACGACCGGCGCGGATTGCGCAGGCACGTTCTGCATGACGCCACCGGCACTCGGTGCCTTGGGCTTGTGGATCAGAAATGCCAGACCCAGGGTGCAGACGAAGAACACGGTTGCAAGCACTGCGGTAGAGCGAGACAGGAAGTTCGCGGAGCCGCTCGCGCCGAACACGCTGCCGGAGGCGCCACTGCCAAAGGCCGCACCCATGTCGGCTCCCTTGCCGTGCTGCATGAGCACCAGCACGATGATGCCCAGCGCACTGAGGATCTGAACAATCAGGATGAGATTGAAGAACACGTTTTGCATGACTGACTCCGAAACCTTGTGTCATTGAGGGTCCGCACCGAGCGAACCAAAATTGTCTAGGCCACAGCCTGGGCGGCTGCGGCAATGCCAAGAAACTCGTCGGCCTTCAGGGAGGCCCCACCGATCAGACCGCCATCCACGTCGGGCTGCGCAAACAACTCGGCCGCGTTGCCTGGCTTGACGCTGCCGCCGTAGAGGATGTGCAGCGCATCAGCCGATTCGGCAAATGCATCGCGCCAGAGCTGCCTGATGAATGCATGCACGTCCTGGGCCTGGGCCGACGTCGCGGTCCGGCCGGTCCCGATCGCCCAGACGGGCTCGTAGGCCACGACCACACGCGTGATCCACTGCGCCTGCCCTGCGTCCTTGAGGGCATCCACGACCGCCTGCAGCTGCGCTCCGACCACCGCGAGCGTCTGCCCGGCGTCGCGTTCGGCCAGGGTTTCACCGACACAGACCATCGGCGCCAACCCGGCGCGCAGCGCCTGCAGGGCCTTTGCCGCAACAAGTGCGCTGGACTCCGCGTGATATTGACGGCGCTCGGAATGACCGACAATCACCCAGCGGCAACCGAAGTCAGTCAGCATGGCTGCGCTGACTTCGCCCGTGTAGGCGCCCTGAGCGTGTGCGGAGCAGTCCTGCGCACCCCAGGTAATGTTCGATCCAAGCAATACCTCGGCCGTCTGCGCCAGATAGGGAAACGGCGCGCAAACCACCAGATCGCAGCCTGCGGTCTCGGCACCCGCACGTACGGCACGCAGCAGCTCGGCATTGCCGGCCAGCGTGCCGTTCATCTTCCAGTTGCCTGCAACCAGCTTTCTGCGAGCGCTCATGAGAATCGACTGCAACCCGGAGCCGACAAGACCCCAGTGGATGTTGATGCAAAGCTTTCAAGTGTAGCCGGTCTAGACGAGCTCCACCCGCAGCCACGGCACGGCCTCAGTCGACCGCCAGCAGCAGCTTGCCCACATGCTCGCTGGATTCCAGCATTGCGTGAGCGTGGGCGGCTTCCTCCAACGCAAAGACCCGATAGGTCACAGGGCGGATCCGCCCCGACTCAAGCAGGGGCCAGACGCGCTGCGCGAGCGCGCGCGCAATCCCCCCCTTGAAGGCCACCGAGCGTGGCCGAAGCGTGGAACCGGTCAGCGTCAGGCGCCGGCGCAAGACCTGGCCCAGATCAATGGTCGATTGCGCACCGCGCAGCAGGGCGATCTGGGCGATGCGCCCGTCGTCGGCCAGCGCCTGGATGTTGCGCGGCAGATAGTCTCCGCCAACCATGTCGAGGATCACGTCGGCGCCACGCCCGTGGGTTGCCGCCTTGACCTCTGCCACCCAGTCCTCGGATCGATAGTTGAAGCACCGGGCTGCCCCCAGGGCCTCCACCGCCCTGCACTTCTCGTCATGGCCGGCCGTGCCGAACACCGGATGCCCGAGGGCAGCGGCCAATTGCACCGCGGTCACGCCAATACCGCTGGATGCGCCGTGGACTAGCAGCGCCTCCGGCTGTCCATCCTCGCGATGTCCCAGCCGGGCGCGCTCGAAGACATTGCTCCAGACCGTGAAGAAGGTCTCCGGCAGGCCGGCGGCATCCACGATCTGCCAGCCCTGCGGCACAGGCAGACATTGCGCCGCCGGTGCGGCGCAGTACTGCGCGTAGCCGCCGCCCTGAACGAGCGCGCAGACCCGGCTGCCGCGCGGCAGTTGCGTGTCGCCCGCATCCACCACCTCGCCGGCCACCTCCAGGCCCGGCAGGTCCGAGGCGCCCGGCGGCGGGTTGTAATTGCCCGCGCGCTGCTGCAGGTCGGGCCGGTTGACGCCGGCGGCCTTCACCTCGACCAGCACCTCGCCCATGCCGGGGAGCGGCATCGGCCGGCTCACGGGCCGCAG
>DASSQC010000336.1:0-3880 GCA_035702705.1 Burkholderiaceae bacterium
TGATGTCGCGCGTTGATCTCGTTTCCACACCCCACGCACGGTGACTGCCATGAAACTGCTCGCTCCTGCCAAGCGCTTCTGTTGTCTCAGCACTGCCTGGCGCCACGCGCTCGGCGCGCTGCTTCTTGCCGCTTGGGGGGCGCTGGCGCACGCGCAAGACGCGACGCGCTCCGGCCCCCTGTTTGATGATCTGGCCCGCATGGATGCCGCGTTGTTTGATGCGGCCTTTGTCAGCTGCGATGCCGCGGCTTTCCGTGCGCTGTTCACCGACGACGCCGAGTTCTATCACGACCGCACCGGCCTGAGCGCTGGCGAGGCGGCCCGCACCCTGAAGGCCTGCCCGCGTGATCAAGGCGTGACGCGTACCCTGGTACCCGGCAGCCTGGAGGTCTATCCGATGAAGGGCTACGGCGCCATCCAGATGGGCCGCCACACATTCGCGCGCCGCGGCGAGCCCGGCGCCGAAGTTGCGCAGTTCGTGCACCTCTGGAAGCTGGAGAACGGCGCCTGGCGCCTGGCGCGGGTCCTGAGCTTTGACCACAAGCCGGCTGGACCTGCCCGATAGCGCAAGGCGCGCCGCGTCGCCACTGCAGACAACAAAGCCCGCCAACGCATGACGCTGGCGGGCTTTGTGCTTTCTTGCGCGAGCGCGGCGAAGCGCTCGCTTACTTCAGGGCTGCGTCACGCTCAGGGCGCCGGGCGCAGGACGCGGTCGATGACGTGGATGACGCCGTTGCTGGCGCGCACATCGGTCAGGACGATGTTGCTGGTGCGGTTCAGCTCGTCGGTGATGACGAGGCTGTTGTTGGCGCCGGCGGCCACGGTGAAGGTGCCGGTTTCGAGCGTGGTGATCGGCGTGTTCAGCGGCACCTGGGCGCGCAGCACCTGGCCATTGACCACGTGGTAGGTCAGCACGGTGGTCAGCAGGTTCTGGTTGGCCAGCAGGGCCTGCTGGGTGACGCCGAGTTCGGTCAGCAGGTTGGCAAAGGCGTCATTGGTGGGCGCGAACACGGTCAGCGGGGCGGTGCCAGTCAGTGCGGTGGCCACGGCCGGGGCGGCGGCGCCCACGGCAGCGCGCAGGGTGCTGAAAGCCGGAATCACGCTGGCGGTCTGGGCGATGTTGAGCTGGCCCTGGGGCAGCAGCACGGTGTCCACCACATGGATCACGCCGTTGCTGGCGCGGATGTCGGTGGCGGTGATGTTGATCTGGCGGGTGAGGGCATCGGTGATGCGCAGGCCCGTGCCAGCCGCGGCCACGGTGAAGCTGCCGCCCTGAAGGGTGGTGATGGCGGTGTTGGTGGGCACTTGCGCGCGCAGCACCTGGCCGTCAAGCGCGTGGTAGAGCAGGATCTGCTGAACGAGCGCCGGGCTGGCCAGCAGTTGGGCGGGGGTCAGGCCCAGGCTGGTGAGCAGGTTGGTGAAGGCGGTGTCTGTGGGGGCAAAGACGGTGGTGGGCGCGGTGCCGGTGAGGCGGGCGCCGACGGCGCTGGAGGTGCCCACGGCGGCCAGCAGGGTGGAGAAGCCGGGAATCACACGCGCCGTCTGGGCGATGTTGAGCACGCCCTGGGGCAGGATCACGCGGTCGATGGTGTGGATCACGCCGTTGGTGGCGAGCGCGTCGGTCGCGACGATGTTGGCGGTGCGGCCCAGCGCGTCCGTGATCGTGAGCGCATTGCCGTTGGCCGCGACCGTGAAGGTGCCGCCCTGCACGGTGGGGATCGGCGTGCCGGCGGGCACCTGTGCGCGCAGCACCTGGCCGGGCAGCACGTGGTAAGTGAGGATGGCGGTCAGCAGGGGGCGGTTGGCCGGGTCGAGCAGCTGGTTGGCGGTCAGGCCGAGGCTCCCGAGCAGGTCGGCAAAGGCAGCGTTCGTCGGTGCAAACACCGTGAACGGGCCGGGGCCGGACAGGGTGTTGACCAGCCCGGCGCTCTGCACGGCGGCCACCAGGGTGGAGAAGTCACTGCTGTTGGCGGCGGTCTGGACGATGTTCAGCGTGGGCGCGGGCGGTGTGGCGGGGTCGTCGCTGCCGCAGGCACTGAGGCCGACGGCCATGAAGGTGGCGGCCAGGGGCAGGGCAAGCCGCCGTGCCCAGCGTTGCAGAATGTGCTTCATTGGAGGATTCCTTCACTCGAAAAGTCTTGGGGGAGCGGGCTGCAGGTGGTTTCTTGGGTGACCACGGAGCAACCAGTGTTTCGTGAGCAGCAGAACTAGAAACCACTCGGGAGCGAAAGATACTACGCGGTAAACGAAAAGAACAAAGGGTAATTACCGGGTTCACCAAGATGCGGCATCGGGCTCCAGAGCACTGGGCGCAGCCTGCAATTGATAGTTGATAGCAATTGAATAGCGACTTTCCATTGGCAATGATGAATGCGAATGGCTATCGTTAAACGCATGAAGATTGTTCAGGTCAATCGAGAAGTCGTACCGCCCCGCCCCCAAGGAGCAGCCCCCATGCACATGCACCACCATCCCGCGCAATCCGCGACCGACAGCCTGATCAAGACGCTGACCTTTGCCGTGCTGCACTTCAGCGTGGCCTTCGGTGTGAGCTACCTGATCACCGGCAGCGCGCCCCTGGCCACGGCCATTGCGCTCATCGAACCGGCCTGCAACACCGTGGCCTACTTCTTCCATGAGCGCGCCTGGGCACGCTGGGGTCAGCGCCGCGGCGCGGGTGGGGCCACACAGACCTTGGCGGTGCAGTCGTGAGCCGGCAGCGCAAGCGCCGCCTGCGTCTGGTCGGTGGTGGCGCGCTCTGGGCGGCCGGCATGCTGGTCGGCCTGAGCGCGGTGCTGCAGGGCGCCGCCGAACTGCTGCCGCAGATGCACCTGGTTTAGGCGCACTTCGCTGCGCCGTAGGGGCCTGTGTCGTGCGCGTCTTGCCCGGCGCGCAATACGCACGCACAGAGGAACTGCGCCAGGTTCATCGCGCGCGCACTGCCTTGATCGTGCCTGCGCGGCACCGGTCATGCGGTGTTGACGGCGCTTCGGCTTTGCGCCGTAGCATCGGCGCCCATGTCGATTGACTCTTCAAGCCCTCCGGCGCCGGCCATGCCGGATGTGCCTGTCGCGCAAGGCGCCGCCCTGCGCACCTTTCCCTGCCGCGAATGCGGCGCGCCCCTGACTTTTGCGCCGGGCACCGGGCGCCTGAGCTGCCAGCGCTGCGGCACGCTCAATGAGCTGCCGCAAAACGATGCCGCCGAACTCGGCGTGGCGCGCGAAGAGTTGGACTACGAGCGATACCTTGCCCGTGCCGCGGGGCAGGAACCGCAGATTGATGCGCATGCGGTGGTGTGCCCCGGCTGCGGCGCGCAGACCCGGTTTGGTCAGAACATCGTGGCCAGCCGCTGCGCCTTCTGTGCCACACCCATCGTCTCGGCCCAGGCGCGCAGCCGGCGCCTGATCCAGCCGCGCCTGGTGGCGCCGTTCAAATTGACCGCCGTGCAGGCCCAGGCCGTGTTTGCCAAGTGGATCGGCAGCCGCTGGTTTGCGCCCAATGCACTGAAGCGCACCGTGCGGCAGATGAACACCACCGGCCAGGCCGGCGGCACCGAGACCGAGAACGGCGCGCGCGGCGTGTATCTGCCGTACTGGACCTTCGATGCGACGAGCGACAGCCGCTACAGCGGCCAGAAAGGCATCCACCGCACCGAGACCGAAACCCGCACCGACGCCAACGGCCACCAGACCACGCAAAGCCGCACCGTAACGGACTGGTATGCCGTCTCCGGCCAGGTGAGCCTGGCCTTTGACGACCAGCTGGTGATCGCCTCGCCGTCCGTGCCCGAGCATCTGGCCCGGGTGCTGGACCACTGGGATCTGAGCGCCCTGCAGCCGTATTCAGACGACTTTGTTGCGGGATTTGTGGTGGAGGCCTA
>DASSQC010000337.1:0-6600 GCA_035702705.1 Burkholderiaceae bacterium
CCCGGCCGCCGCGAGCGCTGCTGGCCGTGGGCCATGGCGAGGGGGCGCATCTGGCTGCGCAACTGCCCGGCCGCCTGCCCGGGTTGACTCATGTCGCACTGATCAGCGGCGGTCCGTCGGGTGCGCTGGAGGAATGGATGGCGCTGGCCAGCACCCTGCCGCAGGCCGGCAGCAAGAGCGGCCTGAACCCGCAACTGCGGGCGCTGGCGCTGGCCGCCGCCCAGATGCGTGCCGAGCCGCGCAGCACCGACAAGACCCTGTTCGGCCAGCCCTATCGCTACTGGGCGGCGCGCCTGGGCGCAAGCCAGATCGATGCGCTCGCCGCCCGCCCCCTGCGCGTGTTCATCGCCCATGGCGAACGCGACCGCTCGGTGCCGGTGGCCTCCTCGGATCGACTCGCGGCCGAGCTGCTGGCGCGTGGCGCCGATCTCACCTGGCTGCGCCTGCCCGGTGCCGACCATGCCCTGATCGCGCCGGGCGCCACCGGCGGGGCGGCGCTGCGCGACATGCTGGGCACGGTGCTGGCCTGGCAGGCCGGCACGGCACCCCTGGGCGACGCAGTGGTCTGGCCCATTCCGGGCGGTGCGGAGGTGATCGACATGGGCAAGCTGTCCCTGGAGCGCATCCAGGCCGAAGCCGAGGCCGAACGTCTGCGCCGCCTCAACAGCCCGGGCACCAACAATCCCGGCGGGTTCTGAGCGGCTCAGGCCGGCTTGCCGGCTGACTTGGCCTTCTGAAAGCCTTCGCGGGCAAGGCAGCGCTTGAGCCAGGCCGCTACATGGGGGTGTGCCGCCATGAGCTCTGCATCTGCGCGGGCCCAGGTCAGCACGCAGGCGCAGTTCAGGTCGGCCACGGTGAAGCGGTCTGCCGCGATGTACTCGCGCCCGGCAAGGTGCGCCTCCAGCACGCCGAAGGGCGCACGCAGTCGCTTTCCGGCCTGCTCGGCCACCGAGAGGTCGCGCTGGTCTTCGGGCAGGCCCATGCGGTGCATCAGGATCGCCAGCGCATCCTTCTCGCACTCGTTGCCGACCCAGAAACTCCATTGCAGGACGGCCGCTTCCTCGGCCAGTGTGGCTGCGGCCAGCGGACCGCCGTGCTTGCGCGCCAGGTACAGATTGATGGCCAGGCTTTCCCAGACCACCAGACCGTCGTCGTCAATGACCGGGATGTGACCGTTCGGATTGAGCGCCAGCATCTCGGGTGTCCTGGCGCCGCCGCCCATGTAGCTCACTGGTACGTGCTCGTAGCTCAGGCCCAGTTCCTCGGCCATCCAGAGGGTGCGCACTGCGCGGCTGGCGGCGATGCCGTAGATCTTGAGGGTCATGGTGTCTCCCGGGTGAAAAGATGGTCTTCGGTGGCAATGGCGTCCAGCGGCAGGTCGTGGGCTGCCGGGCGGAATTCATCGGCATCGCAGCGCTGGCACCCGAAGGCCACGCCGATCACCGGCGGGCGCTGGAGGCGCGTGGCCGCCAGCAGGTCCAGTGTCCGGTCGAAGAAGCCGCCGCCATAACCCAGGCGGTAGCAGTCGGTCGTGAAGCCCACGCAGGGCACGACGAGCATGTCCGGCTCGCACCACAGGCGCCGCCTGGGCACTTCGATGCCGAAGCGGTCGCGCTCCATCGCATCGCCCGGCGCCCATTGCGCATACTGCAGGGGCTGCTGCGGCTGCTCGGCCACGGCGAGTGCGAGCTGGTAGCCGCGGTCGTGCAGCTCGGCATACCAGGGGCGCAGATCGACCTCGGCACGGTAAGGCAGGGTGAGACCGAGCGTGCGTGCGCCGGCGCCATGCACGGCCAGCCAGGCATCCAGGCGTTGGATGATCTGCTGTTCGGCCGCCTCGCGCGTGGCGCCATCCAGGGCCATGCGCCGCGCGATCAGCGCGGCGCGCAGGCTCTTGCGGTCCTCCAGATCGAGCATGCGCTCTCGGGTCTCCAGGTCGTTGAGATGCGTCACGGGCACACGGGGTGCGCAAGGCGATAATCCAGACTGGGCGTGCCGTCTTGCGCGGCGCGCGTGTCGAGAGTCTTGTGACGGATGTTTCCCCTGATGTTAATGAGCCGTTTGCGTGAGTGCCCCGCAGCCCGATCCCGATCAACCCGGAACGTGGTCACCGCGCTGCTCGGTGCCGTGGTCCTGTTCAGTGCGGGCGCCGTTCTGGCCCAGGGTCAGAATGGCCGCAAGCCCGGCGCGGGCTGCCCGGGCTGCCGCGCGCCGGCCGAGGCCACCGAGGTGCTGATCACCCAGCTGCGCGATGCCGCCCGCAACTTCGAGGCCGACCGGGTCGCACAGCTGGCAGCACGTCTGCCGACCGACCATGTGCTTGCGCCCTACGGCGAGTTCTGGACCTTTCGCACCCGCTTCGTCAATCGCGCCGGGGAGCCCACCGGTCTGGTGAGTGACGCCGAGCTGCAGGCCTTCCTCAAGAAGTGGGACGGCACCTTCATGGCCGACCGCATCCGCAACGACTGGCTGCTGATCCTGGGCAAGCGCGGCGACTGGGCCACCTTCGATGCCGAGTTTCCGCGTTTCGTGCTGCAGGATGACCACCAGGTCAGCTGCTACGCGCTGCAGTCGCGTCTGCGCAGCGGCATCGGCAAGCCCGAGGACATCGGCCGCGAGGCCGACGAGCTGATGGACCGCAACGCCCAGGCCGCCGGGGGCGAGGGCTGTGTCTCTCTCACCGTGGCCCTGGCCGACAGCGGCGCCTGGGGCCCGTCGGATCTCTGGCAGCGCATCCGCCAGCTGCACGAGGCCAGCCAGGTCAGCGCGAGCAAGCGCGTCGCGTCGGCACTGCCGGCAGACCAGCGCCCCACCGATGAGCAGCTCGATGCCGTCTTCGGCAATGCCACCCGCTACATCGCCACCCAGGCCGACTTTGAAACCCGGCGCGGCCGAGAGCTCGCTGCGCTGGCGCTCTCGCGCATTGCCCGGCTGGATGCCGAGCAGGCCAACGAGAACCTCGTGCGCCAACACATCCGCAAGCTCGGCCAGAACGAGGCTGCGTATGTGCGTCTGCAGTACGCCGCGGCCTGCGCACGCCGCACCTGGTCGAGCTGCAGTGACTGGCTCAAGGACCTCAAGAGCGGCCATGGCACCGACGACACCATGGCCTGGGCGGCCCGCGCCGCGTTGCGCGACTCGGACTGGCCGGCCCTGGCGCGCGTGCTGGCACTCATGAACGCGAGCCAGCGCAACGAGCCCACCTGGACCTACTGGAACGCCCGCACCCTGCGCACCCTCGGGGCGCCGCGCGAGGAGTGGGTCGCGCAGCTCGAGCGCATCAAGGGCGGCTGGGACTTCTACAGCCTGCTCGCCCGTGAAGACCTGGGCGAGAAGATCGTGATTCCGCCCAAGACCCTCACCTTCACTGAGGAAGACGTGCAGGACGCCGGCCGCAGCCCGCATGTGGCGCGCGCCTTCGCCTTCTTCCAGGCCGGCCTGCGCTTCGAGGGCAACCGCGAATGGAACTGGCAGATGCGCAACCTGCCCGACGCCAAGCTGGCCGCCTACGCGGAGTTTGCCCGCCGGCAGGGCCACCTGGATCGCATGATCAACGCCAGCGAGCGCACGCGCGAGGCCTTCGACTTCACGCAGCGCTATCCCACGCCCTTTGTGGAGGAGCTGGGCCCGATCGCCAAGAGCGTGGATCTGGACATTGCCTGGGTCTACGGCCTGATCCGCCAGGAAAGCCGTTTCATCATGGACGCGCGCTCGAGTGCCGGCGCACAGGGTCTCATGCAGCTCATGCCCGGCACGGCCCGCTATGTGGCCAAGAAGATCGGCATGGAGTACGACCCGGCCAAGATCAACACCATGACCAAGAACCTCACCCTGGGCAGCAACTACCTGGCCATGGTGCTGCGTGACCTGGATGGATCGCCGGCGCTGGCCAGCGCGGCCTACAACGCTGGCCCGGGGCGGCCGCGCGCCTGGCGCGCCAGTCTGCGCCGCACGGTGGATGGCGCGGCCTTTGCCGAGACGATTCCGTTCACCGAAACCCGTGGCTATGTGAAGGCCGTGCTCGCCAACGCCACGATCTATGCCGCAGTCCTCGGCCACGAGAACGCGCCCTCGCTGACCAAGCGCCTGGGGCATGTCCATCCCAAGGAAGCCGGCACGACCTCGCTGCCCTGACGAGCATGCGCATGCACGAGCTCGACGTCTACATCGACTTCATCTCGCCCTACGCCTACCTGGGCTTTCATGCCCTGCCCGAGGCGCTGGAAGGCCAGAGCGTGAGCGTGAACTACAAGCCGGTGCTGTTTGCCGGCCTGCTCAAGCACTGGGGTCAGCTCGGCCCGGCCGAAGTCCCGCCCAAGAAGGCCTGGACGTTTCGCCAGGTGCGCTGGCTGGCCCAGCAGACCGGCCGCCCGCTGCAGGTGCCGGCCGCGCACCCCTTCAACCCGCTCGCCTTGTTGCGCATTGCCGTGGCCAAGGGGCTGACGCAGGGCGGTGACCCCAGCCGCGAGATCTGCCGCGCGATCTTCGAGCATGTCTGGGAGACCGGGCTGCCCGCCGACGATGCGCAGCGCGCCGCAGCGCTCGCGCAGCGTCTGGGCGTGGCCGACTGGCACACCGATGCCGTGAAGCAGCGCCTGCGCGAGAACACCGAGGCGGCCGTCTCCGCAGGCGTGTTCGGCGTACCCAGCGTGGTCTGGCAGGGCCGCGTGTTCTGGGGCGTGGACGGCCTGCCCATGCTGCGCGCTGCGCTTCAGGGCGATCCGCGACTCTCTGACGCTGTCTGGGCGGCTGCAGAATCCATTCCAGCGGCGGTTGAACGGCCGCGCTAACTCCTCATCACTGGTACACAGCATGCTGCACAAGATTCTTGTCATCGGCGGCAGCGGCTTCATCGGCCGCCACCTGATTGCCCGGCTCGTGGAGCAGGGTCACCAGATCACCGTGCCGACGCGCCGGCGTGATCGGGCACGCCATCTCTGGCTGCACCCGAAGCTGGATGTCATCGAGGCCGACGTGCACAGCCCGGATGCCCTCGCGCGCCTGGTGGCCGGGCAGACGGCGGTGATCAACCTTGTGGGCGTGCTGCACAGCAAGCCCGGCACACCCTACGGACCCGCCTTCGCGAAGAACCATGTGGAGCTCGTGCGCAAGATCATCCAGGCCATGCAGCAGGCCGGGGTGAAGCGCTTGCTGCACATGAGCGCGCTGGGCGCCAGCGCACAGGGGCCCAGCATGTACAGCCGCAGCAAGGCGGCAGGTGAGGCGCTGGTGCGTGACAGCGGTCTGGACTGGACGATCTTCCAGCCCTCGGTGGTGTTCGGGCCGGAGGATCAGTTCCTCAACACGTTTGCAAAGCTCGCCAAGATTGCGCCCGTGTTTCCGCTCGCGGGCAGCGGTGCCCGGTTGCAGCCGGTGTATGTGCAGGATGTGGCACAGACCTTTGTGACGGCCCTTCATGATCGCGCCACGATCGGGCAGAGCTATCAGCTGGCCGGCCCCACGGTTTACACGCTCGCCGAACTCGTGCGCTTTGCCGCGGCGGTGGGCGCACACCGCAACATTCCCGTGCTGCCCCTGCCGCTGGGGATGGGCAAGCTGCAGGCCCTGGCCATGGAGCTCGCACCCGGCCCCACGCTCATGAGCCGTGACAACGTCGACAGCCTCAAGGCCGACAACGTGGCGACGGAAGATGGCCTGGCGCGTCTGGGCATTCATGCGCAGGCCATGGAGCCGATTGCCACCCAGTACCTGCAGGGCAAGCACCCGCGTACCCGCAGTGATGCGTGGCGGGTGCGGGCGCATCGCTAGCGCCGGCAACCGCGTTGTGCCCCTCATGCGCACGCTGCATGAGTGGCATGCACGATCACCCAGCATGCAGGCAGCTGCGCGCCGTGCATCGGCCTAAGCTTGGGTGGTCCATCCAACGCCCTCACGGAGACCGCCCATGCTCAAGCTCGTGATTGCCGACAAGGCCTATTCCTCCTGGAGCCTGCGCCCCTGGCTGGCGCTGACGCAGGCGGGCATCCCGTTCGAGGAGGTCCGGCTGCGCTTCGGCTCGCCCACCTACAAACAGGACTTTCGCGAGTACTCGCCCACCGGCAAGGTGCCGGTGCTGGTGCTGGAAGACGGCCAGTGCGTCTGGGACAGCCTGGCGATCATCGAGACGGCCGCAGAGCTGTTTCCGGACAAGGGACTGTGGCCGGCCAACCCCGGAAACCGCGCACACGCACGCAGCATCTGTGCCGAGATGCACGCCGGTTTCATGCAGCTGCGCGCCAACATGCCCATGCACCTGCTGGCCCGATTCCCGGGCCGCGGCTGGAACCTCGCGGTACAGGCCGACATCGATCGCGTGGAGGCGATCTGGCGCGAATGCCTGCAAAAGAGCGGCGGGCCCTTCCTGTTCGGCAATTTCACCGCTGCCGACGCCTTCTTTGCGCCCGTGGTCACGCGCCTCGATACCTATGCGGCCCAGGTGGCGCCCGACACACGCGCCTACATGGACCGCGTCTTTGCCACCGAGGGCATGCAGCAGTGGATCAGCCGTGCGCGCGCCGAGTTTGAGTTCGTGGATTACGAAGAGCCGTACCGGCGCACTATCCACGATTGAAGCGGCGCGTGACCCGGCGTGACATGCAG
>DASSQC010000338.1:0-3917 GCA_035702705.1 Burkholderiaceae bacterium
CGTACAGCCTGTGCGGCTTCATCGTCTCCCATCGAGGCGGAGCCGGCGCCCGCAAGCCGCGTCCAGAGCGGCTTTTCCGGTCCTTTTCCAAGGATCGATGCGGACTTCGAGATTCCAGAATCGAGACCTCAATGGAACACAAACCATGATTGAAGACGTCGTCCAGGCCCGAGAGTTCGACTTTTCCGTCGCCGACTTCGAGCGCGTACGCAGGCTCATCTATGGCAAGGCGGGCATCAACCTGAACCCATCGAAGCAGCAGATGGTGTACAGCCGCCTGTCCAGGCGGCTGAGAGACCTCGGGCAGCGCAGCTTCTCTGCCTATCTCGATGACCTCGAGCGGCGTGACGATGCGGCAGAGTGGCAGCAGTTCATCAATGCGCTGACGACCAACCTGACGAGCTTCTTCCGAGAGGCCCATCACTTTCCGGTCCTGGCGGACTATCTGCAGTCGCTCAGCGGTCCGGTACGCGGCTGGTGCGCTGCCGCCTCGACCGGCGAAGAGCCGTACTCAATCGTGATCACGGCCAACGAGGCCATGGGCAAGGGGCGGCTCTCGCTGCTCGCCACCGACATCGATACGAACGTTCTGGAGCGCGGCCGCCTCGGCGTGTATTCGGAAGATCAGGCAAAGGGGCTGAGCGACGAGCGCTTGCGACGCTTCTTCCTGCGCGGCAAGGGCAGCAATGCAGGAATGATTCGCGTGCGCCCGGAGCTGGGGCAGCAGATCGAATTCGCGCAGTTCAATCTCCTCAACGCCAGCTGGTCGCTGGGAAAGCCATTCGACTTCGTCTTTTGCCGCAACGTGCTCATCTACTTCGACCGCACGACGCAGGACGCAGTCCTGCGCAAGATGCACGCGGTCTTGAAGCCCGGTGGTCTCTTGTTCATCGGCCACTCTGAAAACTTCTCCGAGATGCGAGAGCTTTACCGCCTCAAGGGAAAAACCGTCTACGAACGGATCTGACATGCTTGCATCGACACCCTCAGCAATCGCCGGACGAGTGGGTTTGCCCCCACTGCCCGCAGCGAAGTCCAGCCCGGTGGCACAACCTGGCCGGGCAAGCCGTCTCGACGAGCTCAGAAGCCGGCCGCGCGTGCCGGGTCAGGCGAGCTTCTTCTACTTCGATTCGAGCTTCCAGGTTGATGCCGTCAAGGTGCTTCCAGGCGAGTATTACGTCGACACCCAGCCCATCCAGATCGTGACCGTCCTGGGTTCATGCATTGCCGTCTGCCTCTGGGACGCGCAGATGCGAGTGGGCGGCATGAACCACTTCATGCTGCCGCATGGCGACGGCAAGGACACCGGCGGTCGCTATGGCGTCCATGCGATGGAGCTCCTCATCAACGAGATGCTCAAGCAGGGCGCCCGGCGCAGTGCACTGCAGGCCAAGGTCTTCGGCGGTGGCCAGGTCATGAAGACCTTCACGTCCTTGAATGTCGGCGAGAAGAACACCGAGTTCGTACTCAACTTTCTGCGCACCGAGCGCATACCGATCCTGTCCAAGGACGTGCTTGACATCTACCCGCGGAAAGTCTGTTTCTTTCCGGATACCGGCAAGGCGATGGTCAAGAAGCTGGCGTCCACGCATGAGGTCGAGATCCAGGAGGTGGAGCGCGCTGCAGCCACCAAGCCTGCCGTACCGGCCAAGGGTGGCGAAATCGAATTGTTCTGACGCTCGCTGTACGGACAAGGCGAGTGATGGATGCCGCAGCATCCGGGAGACCAGGAATGAGCAAGACAAAGGTAGTGGTGGTGGACGATTCGGCGCTTGTGCGCAGCCTGTTGACTGCGATCATCAGCCGCCAGCCCGACATGGAAATCGTCGGTGCAGCAAGCGATCCCTACGTCGCACGCGAAGTGATCCGTACGACTAACCCGGATGTCGTCACGCTGGATGTCGAGATGCCCCGCATGGACGGCCTCGACTTCCTCGAGAAGATCATGCGTCTGCGTCCATTGCCGGTCGTCATGATCTCGACGCTGACTGAGCGCGGCGCTGAAGTCACGCTCAAGGCCCTCGAGCTGGGCGCGGTGGACTTTGTCACCAAGCCAAAGCTCGGAATCAGCGAAGGGCTGGAGCGTGCCGGGGCCGAAATCATCGAGAAGATTCGCATTGCCTCGCGTGCGCGTGTGTCCCGGCGCGCACCTGCACAGGCCACCGCTGCCTTCGGGGCGGCACATGTCCTGCCCGGCAGCCAGGTTGCCGGCACGGTGAAGCAGTCTCCGAGCACGTTCTCGCGTGCCAGCACCGAGAAGCTGATCGTGATCGGTGCATCAACTGGTGGGACCGAAGCACTGAAGAGCGTCCTGATCAAGCTGCCGCCGGATTCTCCTGGCGTTCTTGTCACCCAGCACATGCCCGCCGGATTCACGCGCTCGTTTGCACAGCGCTTGGACGGTCTTTGCCGTATCCGAGTCAGTGAAGCAGTCGACGGTGAACGCGTCCTGCCCGGCCACGCCTACATCGCCCCCGGCGGGCGCCACATGCGCTTGGATCGCTCTGGCTCGAACTATGTCGTGCGCCTGGACGATACAGAGCCCGTCAACCGGCACCGGCCTTCTGTCGAGGTGCTGTTCCGTTCAGCGGCAAGCAACGTGGGGCCGAATGCGATCGGAATCATGCTCACGGGCATGGGGCGGGATGGCGCCGATGCCATGAAGCTGATGCGTGATGCCGGCGCCTACAACTATGCACAGAACGAAGCGACCTGCGTCGTGTACGGCATGCCAAGGGAGGCCGTCGCTGCTGGCGCTGTCGATGAAGTGCTGCCGCTCGACCAGATTGCCGAAGCCGTGCTTGAACGGCTGCGCGCCTCGGGCGGTCTCGGGAACCGAGTCTGACGTTCTTCCAGGAGAGCAATCATGGCAAAGGGCATTCCTGTCGGTCGGCAATCGCGCACATGGGGTGGTGGTCAGGCAAACCGGCGGGTCGAGCATTACCTCGCTGGCAGCTTCTGGAGCTGGATGCGTGACGCGCTGAGTCCAGGGCGGTGGCAGACAGTCCAACGCCGAGCGGAAGCACGCCCTGTCGAACGGCAATCCTTGGGCGATCGGTAGGACCGCGGATTGGCGCAATGGCGTGCGAGTCGCAGGGCGATTTGGTTGATGGGACTGGGAGAGTTGAATTGACGAAGATGAACCTGCGATCCTGGAGCATCGGGCTTCGGCTGGGCTTGGGCTTCGGGACCGCGATGCTGTTGATGGTGGTGATCGCGCTCGGCGCCACCCTGACCATGGCTCACATGGCCTCTGAGGCGACCACCCTTGTCGATGCCGATGTGCCCACCGAGCGTCTGATGCGCGAGTGGGAGAGTGCTGCTCGAATGAACGACATCCGGGTGACTGCCATTGCAAAGTCCTTCGATGCGGGCGTGCTGGCGATGCTCAAACCGGAGATCGAAAAGTCGTCAGCGCGCATCAGTGAAATTGACGTGTTGATGCGCAAGATTGATGACGACGCGGAATCCATCGCGGTTCTCGAGCGCATCAATCTAGCCCGGTCGAAGATGGGAGCCGCGCGGCGCAAGACCCTCGATTTGAAGGAGCAGAATCTGCAGGAGGAGGCGCTGCAGGCCTACGAGCAGGAGTATCGACCTGCGTTCAACACCTACATCGAGCAGGTCGGCCTGGCTGTGAACTTCCACTCGAGTCATGTTGAGCGAGTGGTGAGCGCCTTCAAGCAGGACTACCAGCGGGGGATGATCCTGCTGATGGGGGGCAGCGTGCTCGCCGTCATGATGGGCATTGCATTTTCCTGGCTGGTGATCCGATCCATCACCGCACCGCTGAAGCGCGCGATTGCTGCGGCGCAGCGTATTGCCGAGGGCGATCTTGATGTCAGCGTCGAATCGCGAAGCGATGATGAAGCGGGGCAACTGCTGAACACCCTGAGGGCGATGATCCACAGCTTGCG
>DASSQC010000339.1:0-3347 GCA_035702705.1 Burkholderiaceae bacterium
CGAGCGCACGGTGGTGACCGGCACGGCCATCAACGACCGCTTCGGTCCGAACAGCGTGGGTGCGGGAACGCGCATCAACCGTCGCCAGATCGAGGCGCAGGCCTCGATCAGTGGCAACCTGCAGGATCTGGCCCGCAACGACCCGCGTCTCTCACAGACCGACAAGGAGCGCGGTGAGATCTCCGCGGTCGGCCAGAACTCCCGCTACAACTCGATCACGATCGATGGCGTGGCCATCAACGACACCTTCGGTCTCGAGGCCAACAACCTGCCGACGCTCAAGCAGCCCATCTCGATCGACGCGGTCGAGGCTGTGCAGGTCAACATCTCGAACTTCGATGTCACACAGCGCGGCTATACCGGCGCCAACATCAATGCGGTGACCAAGTCGGGCACGAATGACCTGCGTGGCACGGTGCGGTACGGCTTTCGCGACGACCATCTGGCCGGTTCGCGCTATGTACGCACGACCAATACCTACACCAGTCCGCCACCCTTCGAGGAAACGCGCCTGGCGGCCACCATCGGCGGTCCGATCCTCAAGGACACCCTGTTCTTCTTTGCTGCCTATGAACAGCTCAACAGCACGCGCAATGCCGTGGGCTTCGGCCCCCTCGGAGGTTCGCTGACGCAGGTCGGCATCACGCAGTCGGCGATCGACGGCGCCCGGACGATTGCCAACAGCCGCTACAACGTGGACATCGGCAACGTGAACTCGCCCGCCGAGCAGGCGGAGCTGAAGGTCAAGGACACCCTGATCAAGTTCGACTGGAACATTGCGCCCGGGCACAAGGCCAATGTGCGCTACACCAAGACCACGCAGGACGAGCCGATCTATCCGAACTTCTCCGCCAACCAGCTCTCCCTGTCGAGCAACTGGTATGTGCAGAAGAAGACGATCGACACCGTCGTGGGCCAGTGGTTTGCCGACTGGAGCGATGAGCTGTCCACCGAGCTGAAGATCTCGAAGCGCAACTATGACAGCGTGCCGCGCAACAACGCAACGCTGCCGCAGATGACGCTGAGCTTCACCGGGCCGCTGCCCGCAGGGGTGACGGGCGTGCAGACCGGCACGCGCAGCCTCGTGTTCGGCACCGAGCGCTCGCGTCACTTCAATGTGCTGCGCACCGACACCCAGGATGCCTATGCCGGGGCCACCTGGCGGCGCGAAGAGCACGAGATCAAGTTCGGCGGCGATCTGCAGAACAACACCATCTACAACGCCTTCCTGCAGGACATCTTCGGCAACTACACCTTCACCTGCCAGAACAGCAGCGCCACCTACGTCTACAGCTTTGGCGCGATCAACTGCGCCACGGCCACCCAGGCCCAGATCGAACAGGCCGTGCTGGAGAACTTCAGTCGCGGTCGCCCCACGAGCTTCACGGTGCAGACCCCGGCCACGGCGAACGGCTACTCGAATTTCGACAACGCCGTGGCGCAATGGAAGCTGCGCAACACCGGCGCCTTCGTGCAGGACACCTGGACCGTCAGCGAGAACCTGACGGTGAATGCAGGTGTGCGCGTCGACAAGATTGGCGTGCCGCAGAAGCCCGTGGCCAACACGGCGGCTGCCCAGGCGGTGGTGCCGGGCAATCCCATCACCGGGACCCGGGCGTCCGGGGGGTTCGGACTGGACAACACGCGCACGCTGGATGGCACTTCGCTGGTACAGCCGCGTGTGGGCTTCAACTGGAACCTCGAAGGCAAGCGGCCGACGCAACTGCGCGGTGGCTTCGGCCTGTTCCAGGGTGCAGCGGCCAACGTCTGGCTGTCCAACCCCTTCTCCAACACAGGCGTCACCACACGCATCGTCGGTTGCGGTGGCAACTTTGCGGCCTGTGATCCGAATGGCGGCACCTTCTCGGCCGATCCGCGCAATCAGCCCACGACCCTGCCCGGCTCACCCCCCGCAGCCAATGTGGACTTCCTGTCGCCGAACCTGCGCCAGCCCTCGGTCTGGAAGGGCAATCTGGCCTTCGACCATCAGCTGCCGGGCGGCCTGATTGCCGGGGTGGAGTATGTCTACACCCGGACCAAGGACGGCATCTACTACAAGCACCTGAATCTGGGTGAGGCCACACGCATCGGCCCGGACGGCCGTGAGCTGTTCTACACCCCGCAGGGCTACAACCCGGCCTGCTGGACGCCGACCGGCGGCAGCGTCACCACCGGCGCCTGTGCGGGCTTCCGTAGCCGCGCCCTGTCCAACCCGCTCTACAACAATGTCCTGCTGGCCGAGCGCACCGACAAGGGCGGCGGCAACGCGCTGACCTTCTCACTGGCGCAGCCCTTCAAGAATGGCTTTGCGTGGTCGATGGCCTACACCCGCACGAACGCCACCGAGGTCAGCCCGCTGACCTCGTCGGTGTCGAACTCGAACTTCAACAGCCGTTCGATCTT
The DNA here is from genome assembly GCA_035702705.1 of Burkholderiaceae bacterium. Taxonomy (GTDB): domain Bacteria; phylum Pseudomonadota; class Gammaproteobacteria; order Burkholderiales; family Burkholderiaceae_C; genus Piscinibacterium. The sequence continues at coordinate 2,404 of DASSQC010000339.1, forward strand.
CAACCCGAACGAGGACGTTGCCTCCGACTCTGCCTACCTCAGCAGGCAGCGCCTGAACGCCAGCGTGAGCTTCTCGCGCGCCCTGTTCGGCAGCCGCCGCACAACCCTGGGCGTGTTCTACGAAGCCCGCAGCGGCAAACCCTTCAGCTACACCTTCTCCAACGATCTCAATGGCGATGGCGTGGCGGGCAACGACCTGATGTACATCCCGCGTGCGCCGGGCTCCGGTGAAGTGGTCTTCCTTGGAGACACCGCCACCAGCCGCACCAACGAGGATCGCTTCTGGCAGTTTGTGAACGCCGACGCCAACCTGGCCGACACACGCGGCGCAGTGGTCGGACGCAACCGCTCCACCAGCCCGTGGGTGCAGACGGTCGACATGCGCGTGACCCAGGAGATCCCGGCCTTCTCGAGCCAGCACAAGGCCAGCGTGATCCTCGACCTGTTCAACGTGGGCAACATGCTGAACCGCAAGTGGGGCCGCACCGATGAGATCGCCTTCTCCGGCAGCGGTGGCCAGGTGCGCAGCTTCGTGAGCTTTGGCGGCATCGATGCACAGGGCCGTTACATCTACAGCGTGGCGCCCAATCCATCGTCGCTGACCACGCGGCAGAATGCCGGTGAGTCGCAGTGGGCGGTGCAGGTCTCGCTGAAGTACGAGTTCTGAACGCTGCGGGCGGCCACCGGGCCGCTCGCATACCGCTTCAGGCGCCCGGCTCGCAAGCCCGGCGCCTTGTCAATTGGAGACCACGATTCATGACGTCGTACTTTTCCGCACGCCGGGCCATGCTGCCTTGCGCAATCGTCTGCTTGACCGTGTTGGCGGCCTGCAGCCTGCCGGGCCGGCCTGCTGCCACACCAGCGGCTGCGCAGTCCGCCGCCGCATCCACCACGCGCACCCTGACCCTGCTGGCCCTCAATGACCTGCATGGCCACCTGCAGAC
>DASSQC010000340.1:0-14235 GCA_035702705.1 Burkholderiaceae bacterium
TTCACCCCCTGGGTCGGCGCCCAATTGAGGGCAAGCGAAGCGTCGTACTTGCCGCGCTGGTCCTTGATCATCAGCGACAGCCTTTCGCGCAGGGTCTGCAGGTCGGCCAGACCGTTCTGCACCACGCGGTAGCGCCCCTGGAAACCCAGCACGATGCAGGCATAGATCAGTTCGAGCAGGTCGAGGTTGTCGCGTGGTGCCTGGGCCAGTTTGCCGAGCAGCTGAAACACCTTTTCCCCACCCCAGGATTCGTTGTGGAAGCTGACCAGCAGGCTGTGGCGTGCCCAGGCGCCACTCCCGCCCCAGGGTGTGCTGGCAGCCGTTTCATCCAGCACAGTGCAAAGGATGTAGCGGGCGGCGATCACCCGCTCATTGGCGACGCCGGCAGTCCGGACGTTGCTCTCGAACTGCTTCACGGCAGCGACGAGGCTTTCGCGCAGCGCGTCCACATCGGCCACCTGGGTCGTCTGGCGCAGCTGCGTCACAAGGTTGAGCAGCGGGTTTGCGGCCGCCAGCAGGGGGTTGAGGCCGCTTGGCTTGTAGGGGATGTCGGTGGCTGCCTCGCGTCCCACGGGCTGTGCCGCCGAAAACGCGTTGGGGGCGGCAGCCGCCTGTCGTACGCCGGGCGTGGGCATCACGAAGGTTTGCTCCGGAGGCGCGGCTCCGAACGCACTGAAGGGGTCGTTGGTGTTGCTCATGAGCAGCGTCCTGTCGTGTTCAGGCGCGGCCGAGTTGGAAACGCTGTGCGCTCGCTGTCAGTCAAGCCGCACGGCGCGATCCGGATACTCAGCCCTCGCGGATGGCCCAAAACTCCAGCTCCAGCCCGGGAAACTCGCCTGCGATGTGCATCGCAAGATGGCCAGTCGCCTGTAGCTGAGTCCAGAGGTCTCCGTTGCGATCGAGTTCGAAGTAATGGAACCCGGAGTGGTATGGAATTTCCCGCGGCGCCACGGCAAGACCGCGCAGCGAGACGCCTGGCAACTGCAGGTTGACGAGGTCACGGATCCGTTCGACAGGTCCGATCTTCACCTGGCTCGGGAATCGCAGACGCAGCTGCTCTCCGGGGACCTGGGCATTGACGGCCAGAACGAAGTTGGCTGAGCGCAGCAGCTCCAGATCCGCGACGGTGGCCGTACGAACGCCGTACTTGCGATCGACCAATTCGATCGGAATAGCGCGTTGCTCCAGTACGGTCGAGAGGAAGGCGCGCAGATGGATCATCAGCTCGCCCAGGCAGCGCTCGAGATCCTCATGCAGGTAGCCGACAAGCTTCGGCGGCCTGCGCGAGGGGCTGCCGAAGATGGCCAGGTCTCCGATCGCTTCCGCGCAGAGGCTGAAGAACCGCTCCGGATGGACGCTGTTCAGCTCGCTGAGATGCTGGAACAGGGGCTCATAGCGATTCACTGATTGCAGCATGATGAAGTCCGCAATCTCCGCCACACCACCGGCGCCCGGCTTGCCGAGCCGGGAAGCCAGCGCATCGCCGCGCTGACGGAACATCGCAAGCGCCTCGCGCAAGTAGCCAGCTACCCGCGGGTTCACATGCAAGTTCAACAGCGGCGGCACGTGGTTCTTGTCAACCAGCAGTTCACTGTCCGGCTTGCGTTCGAGCACCTTGATGAGTGCAAGACCCTGGTAGGCCTCCGTGGCGTCGCTGGCCAGCATCAGCTTCAGATTGAGATTGCCGATCTGGATGAACGCGTTGCGCTCCATCGCCGCGGTTGCATCGCGCAGCTCGATATCGCTGGCGCTGTAGCGCATCAGCGGCGCATCCTGCTCGCCGCCGAGGCTGGTGTCCTGCGCATTGACGCGCCGCATCGGCAGGCTCAGCACCACCTTCGCATCGCGTGCGTCGGCGGGAAATTCAAGGGCAGGTGGCAGCGGATCCACGGCCGGGGCGTCAAACGGGGTGCCATCCGGAAACACGCCTTGGGCGCGGGTGATCACGATCCGCCCGAGCTTCAGGCTGTCCTCATCAATCTCGAGCGCAGTGAATCCCCATGGATAGGGACGCAAGCCGTTAGTGCGGCCTTCAACCCAGCGCTCGAGATGCCGATCGGCTTGTTGGAAGTGCTGGGGCTGCAGGAACAGGCCTTCGGTCCAGACGACCTTCCGGAAGTTCGACATGATGTGGGGTCCGAGCTCTGAGAGGGGCGGTGTATTCCGACCGGATGCCTATTGGGCAGATCGAACTGAAATCGTTCGGCCATCAACGATCACGCGGATGTTGTTCTGCTTTCCGACGACAAGCGGAATGGATCCGCGCCACGTCGCGCGCTCAAGGTCGCGAAACGCGGCAAAAACGGCAATGTGGCGTGACTCGGGTTTGGCCTCTCGCGCGATCGACTTGATCTCTCCCGGCTGCAAGGTGAACTCGTCACGTGCCTGGAGATCGGCTGCAAGTGTCTCGCGATCCTTGTCGAACAGTGCGAAGAAGTCTGCAGCTTCGAAGCCGGCTGGGGCACGCAGTTCATAGACGCGTACCACGATCGGCGAAGGACGGTTTCGCGTATCAGGATTGGCCGATTGGGAGACTGCGACTGAAAGGCTGATCTGCGTTGGAGTTGCTTTCGGAGCGGAGCCACAGCCTGTGAGAACAAACAAGGCACTCAGGCCCAAAGCGGCAACAAAAGGACGCCATCTCATGCCGAACTCCTCCCTGCTTGTTTCGTTGACATTATGTCAGCTAGCCCGGAAACTCGATTGACTTGGTGTGGATTGGTGACGGTCCACAAGCGCGTCGATCCACGATGGGTGATCGACCAAGACCGCGAGAGCGCTCCCGGATTATTGGGCGGCGACGCGAACGTGGCGAAGTGCTTCGATCCCCAAAACACGGGGCTGCGACAAAGTTGAAGTTGGCACATAGTTACGCACCGCCAGCACATCGAGGGGTTGGTAGGTGCTCTATCCGGGGGAGGGTGCCGTGCTCGACATCGAGCAACTCTGCAAACCTATAAGCGACGATTCGCCCTGCGGCGCAGATCTTGAATATGACGCAGCTTTCCTTGCACTCGAGCAAGCTGCGCAGTCCAAGTCCGAGCAGCAATTCGGCGATACCGTCATTGCGGCCGAAGGCCCTGATTGGCGCTCCGTGCGCACTCAGGCCACGGATTTGTTCGAGCGCACCAAGGATCTGCGTGTCTGTGTTCACCTGCTTCGTGCAAACCTGGCCATGGAGGGCTTTCGCAGCCTTGCTGATGGCCTGTGCCTGATCCGAGAGCTGTGTTCGCGCTACTGGGATGGGCTGTTCCCTCTGCTTGATGCGGACTATGACGACGATCCCATGATGCGGATGAATGCACTGTCGTCCCTTGCGCATGCAGAAGCCGGACTGGCCGATGTCCGCAACAGCAGCGTCGGGCGCGTCAGGGGGGCAAGCTTCCAGGTCAAATCGTTCGAGTTCGCCGCAAATCCGTCACTGGTGCCGGAAGGTGCAGTCGCGCCGAGCGACGCGGAACTTCGGGGTTTCCTGAGCGACCTCGAAAGTGCCGAGCCCGGCGCGCTCGATGCGCTTCTCCGGGTGAAGGCGGAGGCCGATCAGCTACAGACCTGGCTGAACGAACAGGTCGGCAGCGATCGAGCTGTGGATCTCAAGCCCTTGCGAGACGTCTGCGGCTATGTCGCCAAACAGATCAAGGCCGTCCAAGGCGATTCTGCCGAAAGTAGTGCTGCCGGCGCGGAGGAGTCGACGTTCGACGGTGGCGCAAGCGGCGGGGTTGCCACCGGTGCCGTGACCAACCGCGAAGACGCCATCCGCCAGCTCGAAAGGCTTTGCGATCTGCTTGAACGGACCGATCCTGCCAATCCCGGGCCGTTATTCATTCGACGGGGTGTGCGCCTTCTGCGCATGAACTTCATCGACATCATTCGCGATCTGTCGCCCGAGAGCCTGCAGCAGATCGAACACCAGGCGGGCCTGCCCCGCGAGTAGGCCCAGCAACAACGTGTCAGTGCTTCAAGCATGAAAGGACCGCATCATGGCCAGTAGTCAGAAGTTCATCGCGCGCAATCGCGCCCCCCGCGTGCAGATCGAGTACGACGTCGAGTTGTACGGTGCCGAGAAGAAGGTTCAGCTTCCCTTCGTCATGGGCGTGATGTCGGACCTCTCAGGCAAATCCAATGAGCCGCCGCCGCCGGTTCCCGATCGCAAGTTTCTGTCGTTTGATGTCGACAACTTTGACAGTCGTATGAAGGCCATGAAGCCGCGTGTCGCCTTCCAGGTGCCCAACACGCTCACTGGCGAAGGCAATCTGCCGGTCGACATCACCTTTGAGAACATGGACGACTTCTCCCCGGCAGCGGTCGCTCGGAAGGTCGATTCGCTGAACCGTCTGCTGCAGGCTCGGACTCAGCTCTCCAATCTTGTCACCTATATGGATGGCAAGTCCGGGGCCGAGGACCTGCTCGCGAAGGTGATCCAAGATCCCGCACTGCTGCAGTCCCTGGCTGCATCCAAGAAGCCTGAGGGCGAACAGGCCTGATCGGCCCGCAATCCGTCGACGGAATTCCCGGAGTAATTCACCATGGCACAGACACAATCAGACAGCCAGCTTGGCGCGATCGAATTCGCGGGTGCTGACTTCTCCTCTCTCCTTAACAAGGAGTTCAAGCCCAAGACCGAAGAGGTTCGAAGCGAAGTCGAGCGTGCGGTCCAGACCCTGGCAGAGCAGGCGTTGGTCAACACCAGTCTCATTGGCAAGGATGTCGTCCAGTCGATCGAGGCGATGATTGCCGCCATCGACAAGAAGCTGTCCGAGCAAATCAACCTCATCATCCATCACGCTGACTTTCAGAAGATCGAAAGTGCTTGGCGCGGGCTGCACTACCTGGTCAACAACACCGAGACCGACGAGTCGCTCAAGATTCGTGTCATGGATATTTCCAAGGCTGATTTGCACAAGACCTTGAAGCGCTACAAGGGCACCAATTGGGACCAGAGCCCCATCTTCAAGCGTGTATACGAGGAAGAGTACGGGCAGTTCGGTGGAGAGCCCTTCGGCGCGATCGTCGGGGACTACTACTTTGATCAAAGCCCCCCCGATGTCGAGCTGCTTGGCGAGATGGCAAAGATTTCCGCGTCGGCTCACGCCCCGTTTTTGGCCGCTGCGTCGCCGACCTTGATGCAGATGGACTCCTGGCAGGAGCTGGCCAACCCCCGCGATCTGACCAAGATCTTCAGCACGCCCGACTACGCAGGGTGGCGGTCGCTGCGTGAATCGGATGATGCGCGCTACCTTGCGCTGTGCATGCCGCGCTTTCTGGCGCGGACACCATACGGCGCAAAGACCAACCCGGTGGAGGACTTCGCGTTCGAAGAGGACACCGGCGCCGCCGACCACTCGCGCTATGCCTGGGCCAACGCGGCCTACGCCATGGCAGTGAACATCAATCGGTCCTTCAAGATGTATGGCTGGTGTTCGCGCATCCGTGGCATCGAGTCGGGTGGCGCGGTGGAAGGACTGCCGACGCACGCCTTCCCGACTGATGACGGCGGTGTGGACATGAAGTGCCCGACCGAAATCGCAATCAGCGACCGCCGCGAAGCCGAGCTTTCGAAGAATGGCTTTCTTGCGCTCGTGCATCGCAAGAACTCAGACTTCGCAGCTTTCATTGGGGGGCAGTCGCTGCATAAGCCGGCGGAATATGACGATCCCGATGCCACCGCGAACGCGGCGCTTGCAGCACGCTTGCCCTACCTGTTTGCTTGCAACCGCTTTGCGCACTATCTGAAGTGCATCGTCCGCGACAAGGTGGGTTCGTTCAAGGAGCGCGCAGACATGCAGCGCTGGCTCCAGAACTGGATCATGCAGTACGTGGATGGCGACCCTGCGAATTCCAGCGAGGACATCAAGGCCGAGAAGCCGCTCGCCGCCGCCGAGGTCGTGGTCGAGGAGATCGAGGGGCAGCCGGGCTACTACGGTGCGAAATTCTTCCTGCGTCCTCACTACCAGCTCGAGGGTCTGACTGTGAGCTTGCGTCTCGTGTCCAAACTGCCCTCCGCTAAGGCTGCTTAAGTCCCCAATCCCGCACCCAGGGGGGCTCCCCTGAGCGCGGGATTGTTGGTAGCCGGGTGGGCGCCCAAACTGACTTCTGACGGGGCTCGGTGCATAGGCGAAAGCAAGCCCGGTTGACAAATTCCTTGGAAGGAGAATTGAAATGGCAGTTGACTATTTCCTCAAGATTGAAGGCATCGAAGGCGAATCGCCGGATGCAAAGCACGGCAAGGAAATCCAGGTTCTGTCCTGGTCCTGGGGCGTGACCAACACCGGTACGCATGGCATGGGCGCGGGCGGCGGCGCGGGCAAGGCAATGGTCAGCGATTTCAATTTCGCCCACGAATACGACAAGGCAAGCCCGAACCTGTTTGACAAGTGCGTCAAAGGTACGCATATCAAGTCGGCCGTGCTTACCGCGCGCAAGGCTGGTGGCCAGCAGCAGGAGTTCCTGGTGATCAAGTTCTTTGATCTGCTGGTTTCTTCCGTATCGCCCGGCGCCAGCGGCGAGATCCCTCAGGAAAGCGTCAGCCTGAACTTCACCAAGTACGAGATCGAGTACAAGCCCCAGAAGGCGGACGGCTCGCTCGATGCGGGCGTGAAGGCCCAGTACGACATCAAGCAGCAGAAGTAAGCCGCTTTGACCGACCATTGCCCATCGGTTTCATGACACCGATGGGCAATGTTCATTCCGGGCCTCGAATGGTCCCCACCTAGGCAACACGCGAGTCATTCCATGAGCGTCAGCAACATCGTTCTCGCAATGGAGAACCTCAGGACCAACCAGAAGCTGACCGGCGACAGCATGGTCGATAGCCCGCATCGGATGCTTTCGGCGTCCTTTGCCTCGCGCATTCCGGGGCTTGCGCCGTTCATCGACATCATCGGTCTACGCTGGTCGGCCGAAAGCAACAGCACCGCAGTGGCAGGCAGCTCGGCGCGTGGCTCGGAAAGCAACATCATCGTCTCGCCGGCTCCGGTGGTGCTGACAAAGCGGCTTGATTCGGCGTCGGGGAAATTGGCTGCTGCGCTCGGATCAGGTGACCCGCACGCAGCCATTCTGATCATGATGAAGGCGGGGACCGTTCCTCCGCTGCCCTACTACGGATACTCGCTGCAAGGCGTTCGAGTCACCAAGCAAGAGGTGATCATCATGCCCGGTGAGCTCCAGCCCGTCGAGCAGGTGACACTGTCCTATGACGCGCTGGGCATGTGGTTCATCCCGCAAGGAAGCGACGGGCAACCTCAGCCGCAGATCAACGCCAACTTCCGCTTTCATTCATCCAGCCGGTAGTCGCAATGAGCTCATCAGAACAAGGTCGCGCCGAGAGCTTGCTCGCAGCAGGCAAGCCCGCTGAAGCGCTCACGGCTTTGCAGGATGCCGTGCGTAAGGCGCCGGCCGACGCCAAGCTGCGAGTCTTCCTGTTCCAGCTGCTTGCCATTTTGGGGCAGTGGGAGCGGGCCAAGACACAGCTGGATGTGGTGGCGGAAATGGACTCGGCGGCAGGAGTCATGCGGCAGATGTATGCCGAGGCGCTGCAGTGCGAAGTGCTGCGAGCTACTGTGTTCTCAGGTGCAAAGGCACCCATGGTTTTTGGGTACCCTGACCAATGGCTGGCCATGCTCATCGAGGCGCTGCTCATGGAAGCCAAGGGGGATGTGGACGCAGCGTCCAAGCTGCGAGCCCGTGCGCTGGACCTTGCTCCGGCTTCGGGAGGCACGATCAACGGAGAGCGATTTGAATGGATCGCAGACGCGGATTCCCGTATCGGGCCGGTACTCGAAGCGGTGATTAACAACCGCTACTACTGGTTGCCATTCAAGAACCTGATCGGAGTCGATGTCGAGGCGCCGACGGACTTGCGCGATCAGGTGTGGCTGCCGGCGAAGCTCACTTTCGTCAATGGCGGTGAGGCGCTCGCACTGCTTCCGGTTAGATATGCGGGCACTGAAAACTCGTCGGACGAGCTCGCGCGTCTGTCCCGTCGGACAAGTTTTGATGAGCGCTTTCCTGGGGTCTTTTGCGGTATCGGTCAGCGGGTGTTCGTGACCGACACATCCGAGTACTCGCTGCTCGATATCCGGAGCATCCAGTTTGACGAGCCTGCTGCAGCGGCTGACGGCGACACGCCCGATCAGGCCGAACCTGCACCGGCGGCTTGATCGGTCGGGAGAGGCGCGGTGGCCGAGCTTCTGCCGCAGGAGCGCTTGCAACCGTCGCTGCTGGATCGCCTGGTTGATGATGATCCAAGTTCGGCTGTGGAATCGAACGATCGACGTGTGCTCAGCAAGTCGCAGTTGCGACAAGCCGTTCTGCGTGATCTCGAGTGGCTCTTGAACGCAGCGCAGATTCGCCAGTCTCTCCTGCAGGGCCAGGCGGAGGTCGAGAACTCGGTACTGAACTATGGATTGCCACCATTCTCCGGAGAAACTGCGTCGGAGGTCGCGCAACAGGATGTGGAGGCATCGATTCGGCAAGTAATCGAGCGATTCGAACCCCGAATCGACCCCAGCTCGCTCGAGGTTCGCGTGAGCACGGCTGGATCCATCCTCGACGCCCACAACCTGCTTCAGCTACGCATCCGGGGAACGCTCTGGGCGCAGCCCACACCGATTGAGCTCATCATCAAGTCCACGATCGACCTTGAAACAGGATTGATCGCCTTGGACGACTCTGCCGGGCGAAGCGCCCGAGGTTGACGCATGGACCCCAGGCTGATCCGGTACTACAACCAAGAGCTCTCCTTCCTCCGGGAAATGGGGGCTGAGTTCGCGAAGCAGTTCCCGAAGATTGCCGGGCGGCTCGGGGTGGAAGGTCTGGAGGTTTCGGATCCCTACGTCGAGCGACTTCTCGAAGGCGCCGCGTTTCTCACCTCACGGCTGCAGTTCAAGCTGGACGCCGAGTTCGAGCGCTTCACGCAGCGCATGCTTGAAGTGGTCTATCCGAACTTCCTGACGCCTGTGCCTTCGATGGTCGTCGCGCAGTTTCAGCCGGACCTCAGTGACGCCAACCTTGCCAAGGGCCCGCTGGTCGACCGTGGCGTTGTGCTTCGTGGGGCGCTGCCTGCCAATGAGACCACCGCCTGCGAATTCGTCACGGCGCATGCGATGCGCTTGTTCCCGCTGCAGGTCGTGGACGCCAAATACTTTGCATTCGCGCCCGATCTGCCGTTGAACAAGCTGCAAGAGGCAGGGCAGATCAAGGGTGGCATACGGATCCGCTTCAAGGTTGGGGCAGGTCTGAAGGCCAGTCAGCTGCACCTAGACGCGCTCGACCTGTGTCTCTCCGGTCCCCTCGATGTCAGCTACAAGTTGTACGAGCTGGCCACTGCATCATTTCTCGGGGCGTATGTCCACGGATGCAAGGTGCCCGTTACTCGCCTTGAGCCGCTCGGCGAAGGCGCGCTCGAGCCACTTGGTTTCGATGATGAGCAGGCGCTGCTACCCGTATCGGCCCAGGCGTTTCAAGGCTACCGGCTGCTGCAGGAGTATTTCGCACTGCCTGCCCGCTTTCTCTTTCTCAGGCTCGCGGCACAGCTGCGCAAGGCGCTTTCTACCATTCAGGAGCAGGAATTCGAGCTGGTCCTGCTATTCAGTCGTGCAGAGCCGCAACTTGAGAGCTTTGTTGATGCAGGCATGTTTTCGCTGTTCACGACGCCAGCGATCAATTTGCGAACTCGGCGGGCCGATCGGATCCACGTCTCAGAAGCAAGCAACGAGTTTCAGGTCATCGTCGATCGAACCCGCCCGGTGGACTTCGAGGTGCATACCGTGGATCGGGTCACCGGATTCAGTGCCGGCTCTGATGCAGAGACCGAGTTCCTGCCGCTCTATGCGCGCTTTCATCAGGAGTCTGCCGAGCATGCCGCCTACTTTGCCGTGCGGCGTGAGCAGCGTGTGTTGTCGGCAAATCAGAAGCGCAGCGGACCTCGCAGCAGCTACATCGGCAGCGAGGTCTTTCTCTCAGTGGTGGACCCGAAGGATGCATCCTATCGGGCGGATCTGAAGCAACTGTCATTGATGGTCAGCGTGACCAATCGAGACCTGCCGCTGTTCATGCCGATCGGGCGCGGCGGGAGCGACTTCACAGCAGACATCTCTGTGCCCATGGCATCGATCCGTTGCATACGCGGGCCGTCGAGGCCATTCGCACCCGCTGCTGAGGGTGCGATGGCGTGGCGTCTGATCAGCCACCTGTCCCTGAACTACCTTGCCTTCGAGGATCTCAATGCCCAGGAGGGTGCTGCCGCCTTGCGGGAAATGCTGAAACTCTATCTGGCCAACGTCGAGCCCGGCCTGCAGCGGCAAATCGACGGGGTCCGATCGGTCAGTTCACGCGCCAGTGTTCGCCGGCTGCCGATGCAGGGGCCCTTGGCGTTTGCCCGCGGTGTTGCCATTGATCTGGAGGTCGATGAGATGGCATTTCAGGGCGCGAGCGCGTTCCTGCTCGGTGCGGTTCTTGAGCGAGTGTTTGCACGTCACGCCACCGCGAATTCGTTCACGGAGTTCTCGATGAGTTCCATGCAACGTGGCCCGATCATGCATTGGCCGCCTCGCGCGGGACGACAGGGGCTGACCTGAAATGAGCGCAGCCGAGACGCCGATTTCTCGGGCAGCAAGCGAGGTCCTGCACAGCTTGCTGGGCTCGCTGGAGCGCGAACCCTGGGCGTTCGATTTCCACGCGGTCCTGCGTCGTATCGATGCGATCGGGCAAGTCGCACCTCGATTCGGAGAGAGCCTGCGCCCTCAGCAGGACCCGATCCGGCTTGGTCAGGAACCCTCGCTGTCGTTTGCGCCCTCTGCCGTGTCGGCGTTCAGTCCTGGCAATAGCTATGCGCCGCCGCGTATCGAGGTGCGCTTCTTCGGATTTCTCGGGCCCAACGGACCGCTGCCTCTGCATCTGACCGAGTTTGCGATGCAGCGAATCCGTCACCACGGTGACCAGACCTTCGCACGCTTTCTGGATCTCTTTCACCATCGCCTGTTGTCGCTGTTCCATCGCAGTTGGGCGCAGGCGCATCCGGTGGTGTCGATGGATCGCCCGAAGGCGGATCCCTTTTCGGGCTACGTCCGGTCTATTGCCGGCTACGGCACCTATGGATTGCGTGACCGTGATGCCGTGCCGGACTTCGCACGCCAGCGGTTTTCAGGATGGCTTGCGCGGAGCGGACGCAGCATCGACGGCGTGGAGAGCGTGCTGACCAGCTACTTCGGCATGCGTGTGCGCGTCGAGCAGTTCGTTGGCCACTGGATGCGTCTGCAGACTCAGGATCTGACACGCCTGGGCGTTCGTCTATCGGCGAACCGTCTCGGTGCAGGGGCCACCCTCGGCGAACGCGTGTGGGACCGCCAGTACAAGATTCGTCTGGTCATGGGGCCCATGACACGCGCGCAATATGACGATCTTCTTCCTGGCGGTCGCGCCGCGCGCGTCCTGCGCGACTGGATGTTGAACTTTTTCGGGCGACGCATGGCGGTTGAAGTCCAGCTCGTACTGCGTTCGCGCGATGTTCCCGTTGCCCGATTGGGGCAAAGTGGCGCATTGGGTTGGAGTGCTTGGTTTGGCAGCGATTCAGCGCGCAGCGATGCGTCTGATCTGCGCCTTGAACTGGCCCTTGAGCGCAGAGATTGACCCCATGCTTGCGCAAGGCGGAGCTGCGCGGGCACGTAGAACTGTCAGGGAGAAGACGAGATGAGTGAGATCAGCCGCGTTGCCTTGTTCGGCAAACTGAACCCGCTGGCGTACAAGGCAATCGAAGGTGCAACCGTGTTCTGCAAGCTTCGAGGCAATCCGTACGTGGAGCTGGTCCATTGGCTCCAGCAGATCCTGCAAGGACAGGACTCCGACCTGCACCGCATCATCAGGCACTTCGGGATCGACGGGAGCAAGCTGGCGACCGACTTTGTCGCCGCACTGGATCGCCTGCCCCGTGGCGCAAGCTCCATCTCAGACCTCTCCGAGTACATCGAGGCGTCTGTCGAGCGCGCGTGGGTGTATGCGACCTTGATGTACGGCGAGCAGCAGGTTCGCACAGGTCACCTGGTGGTGGGCATGCTCAAGACCAACTCTCTGCGCAATGCGCTGTTTGGCATCTCGCGGCAGTTCGAGCATATCAAGCCCGACATCCTGGCCAGCGACTTCACCAGCATCACGTCCGGCTCGCCCGAGGAGAATCAGGCCGCCAGCGACGGAAGCGGGCTCAGCGGTGCACCGGGTGAGGCCAGTGGAGCGATGGCGCCTGCCCAGATGGGCAAGGGCGAGGCGCTCAAGCGCTTCTGCGTGGACCTGACCGAGCGTGCAAGCAAGGGCGAGATCGACCCCGTGACTGGCCGCGACGACGAGATTCGCCAGATCGTCGACATCCTGATGCGCCGCCGCCAGAACAACCCGATCCTGACGGGTGAGGCCGGCGTGGGCAAGACAGCAGTCGTCGAAGGCTTTGCACTGCGTATCGCCAAGGGTGATGTCCCGCCCATGCTCAAGGACGTGAAGCTGCTGTCTCTCGATATCGGCCTGTTGCAGGCCGGCGCGTCGATGAAGGGCGAGTTCGAGCAGCGACTGCGCCAGGTCATCGACGAGGTCCAGTCATCACCCAAGCCCATCATCCTGTTCATCGACGAAGTGCACACGCTGGTCGGTGCGGGCGGTGCAGCCGGAACGGGCGATGCCGCGAACCTGCTCAAGCCCGCGCTGGCGCGCGGCAAGTTGCGCACCATCGGTGCCACCACATGGGCGGAGTACAAGAAATACTTCGAAAAGGATCCGGCGCTGACCCGCCGCTTCCAGGTGGTCCAGGTGCCGGAGCCCACCGAAGACAAGGCCATCCTGATGATGCGCGGCGTGGCTTCGACCCTCGAGAAGCATCACAAGGTGCAGATCCTCGATGAAGCGCTGGAAGCAGCGGTGCGCCTGTCGCATCGATACATCCCGGCGCGCCAGCTGCCCGACAAGTCCGTCAGCCTCCTGGACACCTCCTGCGCTCGCGTTGCAGTCAGCCAGCATGCGACACCGGCTGCGGTCGAGGACTGTCAGCGCCGCATCGAGGCGCTGAACACCGAACTGGAGATCATTGGTCGCGAGGAGGCCGCCGGTTTCAAGGTCGGCAAGCGGCGCACCGACGCGGAGCAGAAGCTGGCCCATGCACAGGCCGAGCTGGTGGGTCTGGAGGCGCGATGGAAGGAAGAGCGCGAGCTCGTCGAGCAGATCCTCGCCTTGCGTGCAAAGCTGCGCGATGGCGGCAACAAGGTTGAGGGGACCGGCAGCCCGGCAGAGCAGGCCGCAGATTCGGCTGGTGGTGCGGCGGCCGATAGCGCCACCCGCGCTGCCATGCTCGCCGAGCTCGATACCCTCAACTCGAAGCTGCATGCCCTGCAGGGCGATTCGCCCCTGATTCTTCCGACCTGTGACGAACAGGCGGTGGCGGCCGTTGTCGGTGACTGGACCGGCATTCCCGTGGGCCGCATGGTCAAGGACGAGATCCAGAGCGTGCTGCAGCTTGCGGATACGCTGAATGCTCGCGTGATCGGTCAGCGCCACGGTCTGGAGATGATTGCCCGTCGCATCCAGACCAGTCGAGCCAAACTCGACAACCCGAACAAGCCCATCGGCGTCTTCATGCTCTGCGGACCGTCCGGTGTCGGCAAGACCGAGACCGCGCTCGCGCTTGCCGAGTCTCTGTATGGTGGTGAGCAGAACGTGATCACCATCAACATGAGCGAGTTTCAGGAGAGTCACACGGTCTCGACCCTGAAGGGTTCGCCCCCCGGCTATGTGGGCTATGGTGAGGGCGGCATCCTGACCGAAGCCGTCCGCCGCCGGCCCTACAGTGTGGTGCTGCTCGATGAAATCGAAAAGGCCCACCACGACGTTCATGAGATGTTCTTTCAGGTCTTCGACAAGGGCTGGATGGAAGACAGCGAGGGTCGTTACATCGATTTCAAGAACACCATCATCTTGCTGACCAGCAATGCCGGGACCGACCTGATTATGAACATGTGCAAGGACCCGGAGCTGATGCCCGATCCGGAGTCGATTTCCAAGGCCTTGCGCGAACCCTTGCTGAAGGTCTTCCCGCCTGCATTCCTCGGACGCCTGGTCACGATTCCCTATTACCCGCTGTCCGACACCATGCTCGGCGAGATCGTCAAGCTGCAGCTCAATCGGGTGAAGAAGCGCGTGGAGATGAACCACAAGGTGCCGTTCAACTATGACGATTCGGCTGTCAAGCTGATCGTCAGC